>VGXH01000069.1 GCA_016873405.1 bacterium | reverse complement strand
TTTCTCGCGCCCGGGCGGCTCACAGGAGCGCTCCCGCCAGCCAGCCGCAACCCAGCCCCGCCAGGACCCAGCGCCAGTGCCGGATCGCCCCGTACCGTTCGGCGACGGCGCCGAGCCCCAGCGCCGCCACGAGCCAGGGCAGCCAGGCCAGGCCCGTGCGCAGGACTGCGGGCAGCTTCGCCAGCAGCGGCAGCCACAGGCCGGCCACCAGCAGCAGGGCCGCCGCCGCGGACACGGCCCCGCGCAGGAAGCCGGCCGCCAGGCAGCGGCCGTGGATGGCGTCGATGCGGCCCAGATGCCCGTCCCGCAGCGTCCGGTGCCCCTGCAGCATCCAGGTCAGGTGGAGGCGGCGCTCGGCCTGCACCAGCGGATGGCCGGCCAGGCTCAGCGCGGCCGTCGCCAGCAGCAGCCAGCCGACCATTTCGCCCTCGGGAGCGCCGGCCGCTCCCGCCGGCCCGCCCGCGGCCATCGCCGCGGCCCCGACCACGGCCACCGCGGCGCCGGCCGCATCGCCGGTGATCGTCTGGCCCGGGGGGAGGTTCATCGTCAGGGCCAGTTGCAGGGGCAGCCCCAGCGCCAGACCCAGTCCGGGCTCACCGGCCACCACGCCCGCCAGCAGGGCGGCCGGCAGCGGCTGGCTCAACCAGGTCTGCGCCAGCGCGGTCTCGTCCAGGGCCAGGCACCCCGCCAGCACGGCCAGCCAGCCGACCAGGGTCCAGTCCAAGCCCGGCGGCAGCACCGCCAGCGGCGCCGCCGCAGGAGGCACCGTGGCCGAGCCCCCCGCCAAAAGCACCATCGCCCCGAGGACGACCGCCATCACAGACGCCTTTCCATCTCGTCGATCTGCTGGGCGCCGATCGCGTGCTCGCGCCCTCCCGGCACCTGCTGCGCGGTCAAGGCGAGCCCGGCCGCCAGCAGCCGCCGGAGCGCCTCGAGGTCGCGCCGGTCCACGAACACGAACGGGAGCATCTCCAGCTTTCCGGCGCCGAAGTGCAGTCCGCCGAGGTTGACCCCGGGCAGGGGCGCCCCGAGGTGGGCCAGATCACTCATCTCGGCGGCGGTGCCGGTCAGCACGATCGTGCGCTCGGCGGCCGCTTCCGGGCCGCGCAACGCGACCGCGGCCCGCGCCAGGGAAACGACCGAGACGGCGATGGCCGGCGGCACCGAGCTGGCGTAGACGCGGCTCTGCCAGGGGTCGGCGGCGATCTCGTTGCTGGCCAGGATGATGCGGTCCGGTCGCAGGCGCTCGCTCCAGCCGACGGTGACCTGGCCGTGGATCAGACGGTCGTCGATGCGCGCCAGGACGACGGCCATCAACGGCCCCCGACGCGCGTGATCGCCTCCCGCCCCTTGCGCACCAGGCGGGCGACGAGTTCCTCGAACTCGTCGCCCTCGCGCACCGACCTAGCGCCAGGTGAGGAAGCCGAGCAGCATCGCCAGGTTCACGCCGCTGACGATGGCGCGGCGGGGCTCATGGCCGCAGGCCAGCTGCGCCGCGGTCGCGCAGCTGCCGCCGTAGTCGTCCACGAAGACGATGCCGCCCGTCGCGCCGGCCGCGGCGCCTTCGACCAGCCACTCCGAGACCGCGGCCCTGAGGTCGGCCAGCGACCTGCCGCTGTTGCTCCGGGCCTCCAGGCCCTCGACCGGGCCCAGGATGAGCCCGGTGACGCGCACCAGTTCGGCGCCGATGTTCCCGTGCGTGATGACCAGGGCGCGGATCATCGCGAAACCCCTCCTGCCGGCCGCGTCATTCGCGGTCCTGTTCCAGGTATTGACGCAGACGCTTGCTCGAGCGCATCGATTCCAGGATGCGTTCGTTCAAGACCTGGGCTGCGTCGTAGCCGTAGACCTTCAGCATGAAATTCAGCGCGATGACCTCGCTGATCACCGTGATGTTCTTGCCCGGGAACAGCGGCACCACGACCTGCGGGATCGACACGCCGAGGATCTCGGCCGAGCGGTCCTCGAGTCCCATCCGCTCGTAATCGGCGGTTTCGTTCCAGTCCTGCAGCTGGACCTCGAGCTCGATGCGCTTCTGCAGGCGGATGGCGCGGATGCCGAAGATGGACTGCACGTCGATGACGCCGACGCCGCGGATCTCCAGGTGGTGGCGCAGGACCTCGCGGTGCCCGCCGATGAGCACATCCTCCGCGTTGCGCCGGATCTCGACGATGTCGTCGGCCACCAGGCGATGGCCGCGCTCGATCAGGTCCAGCGCGCACTCGCTCTTGCCGATGCCGCTGCGCCCGGTGAACAACAGGCCGACGCCGTAGACGTCGACGAGCGTGCCGTGGACCTCGGTGCGCGGGGCGAAGCGGCGTTCGAGATGATGAGCCAGTTCGGTCATGAACTCCACGGCCGGCAGCCGCGTGCGCACCAGCGGAAACCTGCGCTCGCGCGCCGTCGCCAGCACGCCCGGGGGCACGTCCTGCGTCATGGCGATGAAGATGACCGGCGGATCCAGCGCCAGCACGCGCTCGACGGCGACCCGCTGGGCGTCCGCGTCGAGCGTCGCCAGGTAGGCCGTCTCCGATTCGCCGAAGACCTGGATCCGCGAGGGCAGGAAGTTCTCGGCGAAGCCCATGAGCGCCATGCCCGGCCGGTGCACATCCGGCGCCAGGACCGGCAGCGGCCGGTCCGGCAGATCGACCAGCGGCTCCAGGGCCAGCGCCTCCCGCAGGTCCTGGACGAGTCCCTGCACGGTCACCTGGGACATGCGCGGCCTTCCGTTCGGGGAGCGCGGGCGGGATCGGCTCCGGACCCGCCCGCGCGGGGACTGCCGTCGGCGGTCATCACTCGCCGGCGGCCTCCATATGGCCGAGCGCGCCGTCGGCGCGCCGGTAGATGACGCCGAGCCGCAGGGTCTCCGTGTTGCGGAAGACGAAGAAGGGCAGGGTGCCGGAGGCGAAACGCGCCTTGGCCTGGTCGACGTCGAGGTCCGGCAGGACCAGGCCCTCGACCTCGCCCGTGGATTCGCCGCCGAAGATGGCGCCGCCGTCGAGCATCGCGCGGCCGAGTCCGCCGTCCTCGCTCTTGTGCCGGTCGACCATGCGCTCCTTGAACTTGGTCAACTGCTTGCGCAGGCTCTCGAACACGGCGTCGGCGGCATATTCGGGTTCCTGTCCCTCGCCCTCGGCGCGGAACTCGTGGTTCTTCAGGTGCAGGACGCCCTCGGCGACGAACCGCCCCGCCTCGCGCTCGATATTGACCTTGAACGACTGCACTGGTCGCGGAACGAACTTCTCCAGCTTCTCCAGCGCCGCCTCGATGCGCTCGCGCTGGTCGTCCCCGAGGGTGAAATGCCGGGACTTGATCTCCATCTGCATGGCGTCCTCCTGAGGGTCCGGCGAACTTCTCCGCGCTGCGGCCCGGCCCCGGGCGGGTCCCGGGCCCGCCTCGATTCTAGAACTGCTTGCGCATGCGCGCACTCAAAATCCCCAGCTGTTCCCGGTACTTGGCCACCGTCCGCCGGGCGATCTTCAGGCCCCGTTCCTGGAGCAGATCCACGATCTTCTTGTCCGACAGCGGCCGGCGGGCGTTCTCGCCGTCGATGATCTCCCGGATCATGATCTTGACCGCCTTGGCCGAAACATCCTCGCCGGTGTCGGAGTCGAGCCCGGCGCTGAAGAAGAACTTCAGGGGGAAGACGCCGCGCGGCGTCTGCACGTACTTCTGCCGGGTGACGCGCGAGACGGTCGACTCGTGCATCCCGATGGTCGTGGCGACCTGGTTGAGCGTGAGCGGCCGCATGGCGATGGCGCCCTTCTCGAAGAACTCCCGCTGCTCGCCGACGATCGCCTCCATGACCTTGATCATCGTGCGGCGGCGCTGCTCGATGGTCTTGATGACCCACTCGGCGTGGCGCTTGCGCTCGTCGATGAACTTGACGGCGTCCTCGCTGGTCTGGACCGTGCCCTCGTAGGCCTGGCTGACGCGCAGCCGCGGGATGTTGGCGTCGTTCAGGTAGACGGCGTACTCCTGCCCGTCCTCGTCCACCTTGACCACCTCGAGGTCGGGCACGATCGCGCGCGCGCCCTCGGTGTTCAGCGACAGCCCCGGTCGCTTTTCCAGTTCGCCGATGCGCTCGGCGATCTCCTGGACGTCCTTGACCGTCAGCTTCAGATCGCGGGCGATGTCGTTGAACCGCCGGTTCTTCAGCGCCTCGAAGTGGTCCTTGACCACGACCGCCTCGTCGGACTCGGCCAGGCCGCGCGCCTCCAGCTGCAGCAGCAGGCATTCCTGCAGGCCGCGGGCGGCCACGCCCGGCGGGTCGAAGCCCTGGACCACGCGCAGGACCGCTTCGACCGCGGCTTCGGCGACGTCGAAGTAGGCGGCGATCTCGGACAGGGGGCACCCGAGCAGGCCGTCCTCGTTGAGGCTGCCGATGATGTACTCGCCGATCGCGCGTTCCAGCCCCTCGGGCACGGCCAGATGGAGCTGGTCGGTCAGGTCCTCCTGGCCGCTGGGCACGTACTTCTGGGGTCGCTCGAGCTCGTCTTCGTCGTCCCAGCCCTGGTCGAGCGAGACCGCCTGGAAGCCGTCGTCGAAGGTGTCGCCCCAGTCCTTGCGCTCGTCGGGGCCGGCGCCCGCGCCCTCGCCCTCGTCCTCCCAGGCGCCGGCGTCGTCGGACAGGGCGGCCTCGTCGTCGCCCGTCCCTTCGGCGTCGGGGTCGCGCTCGGCCGCCGCCTCGGCCGCTTCGTCGGCGGACTCCGGCGCGTCGATATCCTCGTCCGGTTCGACTTCCTCGAGCAGCGGATTGCCCTGCAGTTCGGCGCGCAGGATCTGCTCCAGTTCGAGCGTGGGAACCTGCAGCAGCTTGAGCGCCTGCTGCAGACGCTGGGTCATGACCAGGTTCTGCTTCAGGTGCATGCCCTGGACGAGTCCGAGCTTCGGTGCCATCGCGCGTCCTTCCGCGGCCCGCCACCGGGCCGCTGGCGCCGGCTAGAGCCGGAACTTCTGGCCCAGGTAGATCTCCCGGGCCTTCGGTGAAGATACGATCTCGTCCGCGGTGCCCGCCAGTTCGATGCGACCCTCGAACAGGATGTAGGCGCGGTCGGTGATGGTCAGGGTCTCGCGGACGTTGTGGTCGGTGATCAGCACGCCCAGCCCCTGTTCGCGCAGCGTCGAGACGACGTGCTGCAGGTCCGCCACCGCGATCGGGTCGATGCCGGCGAACGGCTCGTCCAGGAGCATGAACTTGGGCTCGCTGACGAGGGCGCGCGCGATCTCCACGCGTCGCCGCTCGCCGCCGGACAGCTCGTAGCCGCGGCTGCGGCGGACGTGCGCGACGCCCATCATCTCCAGCAGGCGCTCCAGGCGACGGCGCTGCTCGGCCGCGGGCAGGCGCCGGGCCTGCAGGATCGCCAGCACGTTCTGCTCGACGGTCAGGCGGCGGAAGATCGACGATTCCTGCGGCAGGTAGCCGATGCCCAGGCGAGCGCGCCGGTACATCGGCAGGCGCGACAGGTCCCGGCCGTCCAGGACGACGCGTCCCCGGTCGGGCGTGATGAAGCCGACGATCAGGTAGAACGACGTCGTCTTGCCCGCGCCGTTCGGTCCCAGCAGCCCGACGACCTCGCCCTGACGCAGTTCCAGATGGACGTCGTCGACCACCGCCCGACCGCGATAGACCTTCCGCAACCCCTCGGCGCGCAGCACCGAAGCGCCCTCGGCGGCGGCCCGGTTCACGGCCGCCCGTCCGACGGCGCCGGGCTGTCGGCCACCGCGGCCGCCGCCTCGCGCCTGATCTCGACGTAGCCCAGATCCGGCGTGGCGTCCAGGTTTTATCCGGTCAGCACATCCCCGTCGCGCGTGAAGCGGTTGAAGACGTCGTTCGTGATTCGTCCGGTCGCGTTGTCGAACACCAGGTCCTCCGTCTGCAGACGCCGCCCGTCGGTGGTGACCACGTCGACCGCGCCCCAGACGTGCACGGCGCGCGTGCGGGGGTTGACCCGCCCGCTGTCGGCGTCCAGGGTCGAGAACGGTTCGCCCTGGCGGTGGAAGTCCATGTGCACGTCGGTCAGGTCCAGGTCCTCGCGGCCGGCGAACCGCAGCATGCGGTCGCTGCTCAGGACCCACTGACGGACGCCGGCCACGGTCTCGGTCAGCTTGTAGTCGAGCAGTTCCTGCGGCGGGCGCGGGCCTTCGCCGCCGCCGGCGCCCGCGGGCGCCGCGGAGGGCGCGCGCGACCCGCCGTCGCCGCAGGCGCCCAGCCCGGCCGCCAGGAGCGCCGGCGTGGCGGCGGCGACGACCGCTCGCCGCGCCGCGCGGATTCCTGCCGGCAGGTTCATCGCCCCACGCTCCCTTCAGGAGTCCGGACCCGGTCCCAGCGCCGGTGGTACCAGACCCACTCCGCCGGGTTCCGCCGCACGCACTCCTCCAGACGCGCATTCACCGTCCGCAGGCACAGGTCCACCTGCGCGTCGGCCGGCGCGCCCGCCGTCGGCCGCCACAGCCCGCCGTTCGTCACGACGTGGCCGCCGTCGGGGCGGCGTCCGATGGTCGCCACCACGACCGGCGCGCCCAGGCGCACGGCCAGCCGCGCCGGGCCGGCCGGCGTCGGCGCCGGCGCCCCGAAGAAGGCGACGGACCGGCTGTCGACCCCCGTGTTCTGGTCGACCAGCGCCGCGACCACGCCCCCGTCGCGCAGGCAGCGCAGCAGCGGCCGGACGCCCGCCGTCCGCGGCACCGGCACCAGGCCCAGCGCTTCCCGTCGCGCCCTGAGCCAGCGCTCGAGCGCCGGATTCCTGACCACGGCGGTGGCCACATGCAACGGCGGCAGGCCCGCCCGCGCCAGCTCGCGGGCCAGCCAGGCGCCCAGCAGCTCCCAGCAGCCCAGATGCCCCGACAGCACCAGCACCCCGCGCCCGGCGGCGGCGGCCTCCCGCACCACGGCCATGAGCGGGCGCCCGTCCGCTCCCGGCTCGTCGCGGACGAACGCCGGGTCGGCCAGCAGTCGGGGCGCGGCCAGGGCGTCGTACAGGTTGCGGCCGGCCGCGGCGGCCGCCGCTTCCAGCAGGCGCCGCCGCTCGGCGACTCCCTGCCCCGGAAACGCCAACTCCAGGTTGCGCCAGGCCTGCCGGCGCTCGCGCCCCCGCAGCCGCAGCGCCAGCCGCCCCAGACAGGCGCCCAGCGCCCGCCCGGTCGCCGGTCGCGCGCGGCCCGCCGCCCCCGCCACCAGCAGCACGGCCAGCCACCAGGCGCGGCGCCTCGCGCGCCGCCACAGCGGCGGCCGCCCGTCGCCGCGCCGGCCCGGGGCCCCCTCGCCGCCGCGCCCGGGCGCGGCCCCGCACCCAGGAAAAGCGCGAGCGGGGTCCCGCGTCAAGCAGGAAATGTGCCAACTTTTCAATTCATTGCCGACAAGCATGTTAGACGAGCGGGGAGTCGGTCTCAAGGGTCGGCGCGCGACGGCGGTTCACAGCAGCCCCGCGCGAAGGATGTCGTGGATGTGCAGCAAGCCGGTCGGACGGCCGTCGTCGTCGGCGACGATGAGCAGCGTGACGGCGCCGCCCTCGCGTCGCTCCATCAGGCGCAGGGCGCTGATCGCCAGCTCTCCCGCGCTGATCGTGGTCGGGCGCCGGTTCATCGCCTCGGTGATCGGCAGGTCGAGCGCCTGCTCGCGGTCCAGCAGGACCCGCTTGATGTCGCCGTCCACGCACAGCCCCACCAGCCGGCCGTCGTCGTCGACCACGCAGGCGCCGCCGAGCCGCTTGCCGACGATCTCGGGCAGCGACTGGCGCAGCGTCAGACGGTGCGAAACGACGGGCAGTTCGTCGCCGGCGTGCATCAACTCGCCCGCGGTCAGCAGCAGGCTGCGGCCCAGGGCGCCGCTCGGGTGGAACAGCGCGAAGTCCTCGGCGGCGAACCCGCGCAGCCGGATCAGCGCCACCGCAAGAGCGTCGCCCATCGCCATCGCCGCCACCGTCGAGGTCGTCGGCGTCAGGTTCAGCGGGCAGGCTTCCCGCGCCACCGGCGTGTGCAGGACCACATCGGCCGCGCGCGCGGCGTCGCTGGCCGGGTCGGCCGTGATCACGATCGTGCGCATGCCGAAGCTGCGGCAGAACGAGAGCAGCGCCGTGACTTCCGGATTGGCGCCGCTGCGCGAGACGGCGATCAGGATCTCGCTGCCGCTGACGATGCCCAGGTCCCCGTGCGCAGCCTCGACCGGATGGACGAAC
>VGXH01000068.1 GCA_016873405.1 bacterium | reverse complement strand
CGGGCCCGCCGCCCTTGAGCGTTATTCTCCGGCCAGCAGTTCCAGCGTCCGCTTCGGGTTGATCAGCTTCAGCCCCTCCTGCCCGTCCACGGTGTCGGCGCCGCGCTCGATCAGCGACACCACCTGCGCCGGGGTCAGTTCCGGACGCACCGCCAGCAGCTTCGCCACCAGGTTCAGGGCGTTGGGCGCGGCCATGGACGTGCCCGACATCTTCATGCGCTGGCCGCCCGGCACGTCGCTCTCCACCTCGAAGCCGTTGCCGAAGACCCGCACGCGCCGGCCGCTGGCCGTGAAGCTGGTGCGGCGGCCCGCCTGGTCCACGGCGCCGACCATCATCAGGTTGGGCAGGTCCAGGCTGCCGGGAATCGACTGGTCGAACTCGACGTCGTTGTCGTCGTTGCCGGCGGCCGCCACGAACAGGATGTCCGGCGCCGAGGCCATGGCCTTCTGCATGGCGTCGCGGAGGGTGCCCAGAAGCTCGGCGGCCAGCTTGCCGCGCTCGGTGGCGGTGCCGCCCAGATTGTTGGCTTCCAGCGCCGACTCGATCTCCTTCAACGACCAGCCCCAGCTCATGTTCGCCGCGCGCACGCCGTGCGTCCGGAAGTAGTCGACGGTCCGCTGGTAGGACTCGGCATGGGCCTGCGCCGTCTCGCGGGTCAGCGCCTTGGGGATGGTGTGGTAGTCGAACGAGATGCGCGCGACCAGCGCCTGCGCCGCCGGGTTGCCCGCCAGCGCGATGCCCGCGACGTGCGTGCCGTGGGCGTGCAGGCCGGCGAAACTGAGCGATTCCATGAACGGCCCCACCTCGGCGGGCGCCATCTCGCCCATCTGGCGGCGCAGCGCGCTCGCGTCCTGGCTGTCCACGCCGGAGGTCAGGTCGGTGAAAGCCTTCATCGACTTCATCGCCGCCTCCAGGCGGCCGTCCTGGTCACCCAGTGGGTGCAGCAGCTCGGGCACGGCGCGGCCGTCGTAGTCGAAGGCGATGCCATGGATGTCGTCGATGAAGCCGTTGCCGTCGTCGTCGCGGCCATCCGGCTTCTCGGCCGCATTCGTGAAGAGACGGCCCGCGAACACGTCGGCATCCACGCCCGAGTCCCAGATGGCGATGGTGACCGGCCGCAGGCCGGCGCGGCCCGCCAGCGAGACGTCGCGCGCGGCCCAGATGTCCGGCTTGTCCTCCTGGCCGGCCGCCAGGAAGGCGGTGTAGGCGGCGACCAGTTCCTCGCGCAGCGGCAGCGCCGTGCGCATGGCCGAGCCCAGGCCCACGATCTGGCCGGCCAGATCGGAGCTGACTTCGCCGGCGCCGGCGACCACGGGATCGAGCTGGCTCTGCACCATGCCGGTCAGCAGCGCCGGGCTCAGGATCTCCATCCGCCCCTTCTGGGCCTGGACGTTGTCCCGCACCAGATCGAGCGGCAGCGGTGCCAGCTCCTTGTCCAGCGCGGCGCGGAAGGCGGCCTTGAACGCGGGCGTCGACGGATCGTTGCCGGCGGCTCCGCGGGCCGAGACGAGCGCCAGCGCCACCAGGCCGGTGGTCAGGCGAGTGGCCTCCTTGTCCTCCAGCGCACGCACCGCCTCCACGCGGGCCCGCACGTCCGCGTCGCGTCCCTGCACCAGATCGAGCGACAGCAACGTGCTCATCATGCGCTGCACCGCGGCGCGATCGCCGATCTCGTACGTGGCCAGATCGGACTCGATGTCCGCGCGCACGCCGGCGCAGAAGGCGTCGAAGGCGGCGGCGTCGGCCAGCATGCCGCTGACGCTGCCTTCGATCCTGTACGTGTGGCGCGGCAGGTCATCGAGGGTCTTGACAGGGGTCTTGACAGGGGTCTTGGCCGCGGCGACGGCGGTGGCCAGCAGCAGCGCGCCGATGAGGGCGACGCGGGCGATCCGGGAGACGGGTGCCATGGAACGGGACCTCCGGTTGATCGAAACGGCCGCGCGGGTCGGTACCTGCCGCGCGGACGCGGGATGGAATGCGCCCGAATCTAGGCTGTGTCGGCGGCCCGGACAACCATGGCGCGCCGACGCGGACCGCCTCGGTTCGACCCGGGCGGCGCCGAACGAGCGACGGCCCGCCGCGCGGTCCCGGGAGCGGGCGCTGGTGGACCTCGCCGCGGCGTGCTATGATCGCGCCGGCCGGCGAGCCGTGACCCGCCCCACCCGCAGCCGTCGATGGTGCCCCGCGCGTGCGTCTTCCCTCGTCCATGCAGGGAGTCCGAAACCCCCGTTGGTGGCGTCTGCCGGCTTTCCTGGTGGTCATGGCCGTGGTCGTCAAGGCCGCCTGGGTGTGCGACGACGCCTTCATCTCCCTGCGCACGGTGGACAATCTGCTGCACGGCCGCGGCCTGGTCTGGAACCCGGGCGAGCGCGTGCAGGTCTTCACGCACCCCCTGTGGCTGGCGCCGCTGACCGCGGCGGCGGCGCTGGCTCCCGCCTACTGGGCCGCGCTGACGGCGGCGCTCGGCTTCTCGGCGGCCGCCACCTGGCTGCTCCTGCGGCGCGTGCCGGACCACGCGCCGGCGATCACGGCTGCCGGACTCGCGCTGGCGCTCTCACGCGCCCACGTCGATTTCGCGACCTCCGGCCTGGAAAACCCGCTGGCCGCCCTGCTGGTCGTGCTGGCGCTGCCGGCGGCGGCGCGGGCGGCCGGCGGCGCGGATCGCCGGGCCCTCGTCACCCTGGCGCTGCTGACGTCGCTGCTGGCGCTGACGCGCCTGGATCTGGTGCTGGTCCCGCTGCCGGCGCTGGCCTGGGCCGTGGCCCGGAGCGGCCGGCGGCACTGGCGGGCGCTGCTGGCGGCCGTCTCGCCGCTCGTGGCGTGGGAGGTGTTCTCCCTCGTCTACTTCGGCTTCCCGTTGCCGAACACGGCCTATGCCAAGCTCGGGACCGGCATCGCCGCCGGCGAGCTCGCGCAGCGCGGCTGGTGGTACCTGGAGGCGTCGCTGCGGAACGACCCGCTGACGATCGCCGTGCTCGCCGCGGGCCTGGGCCTGGCGATCGCCCGCGGCGACCGGGCGCGACGGTTGGGAGCGGCCGGAGTGCTGCTCTACCTGGCCTACGTCGTGCGCATCGGCGGCGACTTCATGCAAGGCCGCTTCCTCATGGTGCCGCTCGTGGCGACGGTGGCGCTGGCGGCGCCGCTGCTGCCCCGCGGCCGGACCGGTTGGGCGGTGGTGGTCGCGCTGCTGCCGGGTCTGCTCGTCCCGCACAACCCGGTCACCGCGCCGGTGATGCCGCGTCAGGAACCGTGGTTCCACGGCATCGCCGACGAGCGCACCTACTACTACGCCCACACCGGACTGCTGGCCCGCCTGCGGCCCGGCTTCCAGGAGCATGAACACGTCGTGGCCGGTCGTCAGGCGCGCGCCATTACCGAGCAGCGCGGCAACGCCTACCATGCCTTCGCCTCGATCGGCTTCTACGGCTATCACGCCGGACCGCGCGTTCACGTCATCGACGTCCTGGCGCTGGCCGACCCGTTCCTGGCGCGCCTGCCGATGGCGACCCCGCGCGATCCGGGCGGCTGGCGCATCGGCCATTTCGAGCGGGCCCTTCCGGATGGCTATCGCGAGACGATCGCCGGCGGGCGCAACGTCATCGCCGATCCGCAGCTGGCGCGGCTCTACGACGACGTCAGGCTCGCGACCACCGGGCCGCTGCTCGCCGCGGAGCGCTGGCGGGCGATCTGGGGGAAGCTGAACGTCGCCGACCGCCGAGGAAGCGTCGGCGGCAGCAGTTCGTCGCCCGATTGACCTCGTGCGCGGCGGGCGATACCCTACCCGGCCAGGCGCGCCCCGCCCTGCGATCCACCCGAGGCGGCGCTGCCCGCCGGCGCCGGTCGCGCCGCCCACCCGGCCGCGGCGCCCGGCCGCGCGCCCTGCTCTCGTGACGGCCGGAAGAAGGACGAGACATGCGCGACTGCTTCATCTGCGGCGGGGCTTCGGCAACGGAGTTCCACGCCCGCGTCGAGGCGCAGGACTACGTGCGCTGCTCACGGTGCGGCCTGATCTACGTCGACCAGGTGCTGCCGACCGCCGAGCTCTACCATGCCTACGACGGCGGCATCCTCAAGGCCTGGCGGCGCAAGGTCGTGGCGCCGTTTCGCGGATTCGCGCAGGTCCGCGGCTTCGCCGAGTCCATGGCGCGCGCCGACCGGATCGTCGATTTCGTCGCCGGCCTGCGCCCGAACCATCAGTCGCAACCGTCCTGGCTCGATATCGGCTGCAACAAGGGCTTCCTGCTCGCCGCCGCGATCGCGCGCGGCTGGGATGTCCACGGGATCGAGCTCGTGCCTGAACTGGTCGTTCCGTTCAAGCGGAAATACAAGCGGTTCGCCGGCAACATCCACACGCAGAGGTTCACCGACGTGCAGTCGCGGCTTCCTGATCATGCCTTCGACGTCATCAGCGCCATTGACGTCATCGAGCATTTCGAGGACCCGCGCAGCGACCTGAGCGGCATCCGCCGCATCCTGAAGCCCGGCGGCCTGCTCGTCGTCCAGACGCCGGACGGCGCCGCGGCCCAGGCGGCCGAATCGGCGGCAGGCTGGGGCGCGCTGAAGCCGCTGGAGCACCTGCACCTCTTCAATGCGGCCAATCTCGAGATCCTGGCCGGGCAGCTCCGATTCGAGGAGATCCGGTTCTTCGAGCCCTTCGAAGTCGCGGACGGGAACCTGGTGGCCCTGTTGCGATAGCGCGCCCGCGCGCCGCCGTCGAGGACACGCCGCTGTCGTTGCCGCGCCACCTGATCGAACAGGCCGCCCGGTTCCGGCGGGAACGCGCCCGGCCCGCCGGTTGTGCAATCGCCCCGTGTCTGCTAGTGTCCTGAGTCGGAGATACGTGGCCGTTTCGGCGGCCCCGCTGCGGCCCGGCCCGCCCCCTGCCCGCCCTTCCGACCACGGGACGGAACCATGAAGCACGACGTGATCGCCGTCATCGACTTCGGCGGCCAGTACGCCCACCTCATCGCCACCAAGGTCCGGCGCGCCGCGAAGGTGCTGGCGGAGATCCGCCAGCCCGAGGATCCCGCCTCGGCGTTTGCCGGCTGCAAGGGCGTCATCCTCAGCGGCAGCCCCTCCCTGGCTTCCTTCGGCGAGGACTCGGACTGGAACAAGGCCATCCTGGACCTGGACGCGCCCATCCTGGGGTTCTGCTTCGGGCACCAGGAGATCGCCAAGCACTACGGCGGCACGGTCATCCACGGCAAGCAGGAGTGGGGCCGCGCGGAGCTGCACCTGACCGGCGAACACGCTCTGTTCAAGGGGCTGGGCCCGGTCGAGACGGTGTGGATGAGCCACTTCGACTCGGTGACGGCCGTCGGCGGAGGTTTCCGCGAGCTGGGCTGGTCCAAGCTGGGCGCGAACGCCGAGCCGCACCGCTTCGCCGCCATCGCCGACGACGCGCGGCGTCGCTACGGCTTCCAGTACCACCCGGAAGTCGATGACACCGTGCACGGCGACGAGATGATCGCCAATTTCGTGCTGGAGATCTGCGGCTGCCGCCCCACCTGGACGATGGAACGCTACGTCGAGGAGCAGGTCGAGCGCATCCGCGCGCAGGTCGGCGACCGCTCGGTCTTCCTGCTGGCTTCCGGCGGCGTCGATTCGACCGTGGCGGCGCGGCTGTTCATCGAGGCGCTCGGGCCCGAGCGGCTGGAGCTGCTGCACGTGGACAACGGGCTGATGCGCAAGGACGAATCGCGCCAGGTCGTCGAGATGTTCCGCGCGATGGGCCTGGGCCGGCACCTGCACTTCATCGACGCCACCGACGCGTTCCTGGCGGCGCTGCGCGGGAAGATCGACCCCGAGGCCAAGCGGCGCGCCATCGGCGACACGTTCATCACCGTGTTCGAGGGCGAGGCGCGGCGTCTGGGCATCACCGGGCACCTGCTGGGCCAGGGCACCATCTACCCCGACACGATCGAGACCGGCGGCACCAAGCGCGCCGACACCATCAAGACGCACCACAACCGCGTGCCGGTGATCGAGGAGATGATCCGGGCCGGCAAGGTGGTCGAGCCGCTGGCCGACCTCTACAAGGTCGAGGTGCGCGAGCTTGGGGAAAAGCTGGGCATCCCCCACGACATGATCTGGCGGCACCCGTTCCCGGGTCCCGGACTGGGCGTGCGCCTGCTGTGCGGCGACGGCGCGCCGGCCGAAGCCGAGGCGCTGGCGGCGCTGGCGCCGGCGGTGGCGGACAAGGCCGCGCGCTACGGCCTGCAGGCGCTGCCGCTGCCGATCCGCTCGGTGGGCGTCAAGGCCGACCTGCGCACCTACGAGCACCCTGTCCTGCTGCACGCGCCGGCCGCGACGGGCGGCGGCGAGTACGACTGGGACGCGCTGGCCGAGGCCTCGGGCACCATCTTCAAGACCGTGGGCGGCCTGAACCGGGCGCTGCTGCTGCTGGGCGACGGGATGCCCCGCGAGTGCCGCCCGCTGGCCGCGCAGATGACGCGCGAGCGGCTGGACCTGCTGCGCGACTGCGACGCGGCGATGATGGACGCGCTGCGGCGCCACGGCCTCTACGACCAGGTCTGGCAATGCCCGACGGTGCTGGTGCCGTTGGAAGTGGACGGGCGCGGGCGCGAGCTGTGCATCCTGCGCCCCATCCTGAGCGAGCGCGCCATGACCGCGACGGCGGCCCGGCTGCCGCGCCGCTTGCTGGACGAGGTCCGCGCGCAGATCATGTCCCGCAACGAAATCAGCGCCGTGGCGTACGACCTGACCAGCAAGCCGCCCGGCACCATCGAGTGGGAATGACGACGGCGCCTCCCGCGCCGCGGAGGCACCTTGTGAAGCGCATCGCCCTGCTCGCGGGCGCGGCCGCCCTGCTCCCTGTCGTCTTGGCCGCGCTCCCCACCGCCGCCGCCACCGAAGTGCAGGTCCCGGACCGCCCCGTCTTCACCGTGCCGGAACTGGTCGTCGTCGGCGCGCGGCCCGAGGTCACGCCCGCCGGCGTCGGCGCCGTGGCGGTGACGCCCGACTCGCTGGCGCTGTCGGCCGCGCCCACCCTGGAGGAAGTGCTGCGCGAGCTGCCGCACCTGCACGTGCGCACGAACTCGCGCGGCGAGGCGGAGATCTCGACGCGCGGCTCGGATTCGCGGCAGGTGGCGGTGCTGGTCGACGGCGTGCCGCTGACGCTGGCCTGGGATGCGCGCGCGGACGCCTCGGTGATCCCCTCCTCGGCGCCGCAGGAGCTGACCTTCACGCGCGGGCTGTCGTCGATGCTGCACGGGCCGAACGTGCTGGGCGGCGTGGTCGAGGTGAAGATCGGCGCCACGGCCGGCGCGCCTGTCGCGCGGGCCCGCGACGCGCGCCTGGGCCTGGACACGGCCGGCGGCGCGGCGTTCACCGCGCGCGTGACCGAACCCGTGAACGTGGGCGGCGGCAGCGCCGTCGTGCGCGCCGGCCTCGGCTGGCGCGACACGCCGGGCCAGGCGCTGGCGCGGGGCCTGGCCGAGCGTCCCGGCGCGCCGAAGGGGCTGCGCCTGAACACGGACAGCCATGCCGTCGATGCATTCGTCTCCCTGCGCCGCGAGGGCGCCGGCGGCGGCTGGGTTTCGTTCTCGGGCTTCGGCTCGCGCGGGCGCCGCGGCATCGCCGCCGAGCTGGGCGTGCCCGACGATGACGCCCGCTTCTGGCGGTACCCGCGCGTCGAGCGCGGGGTGGCCGTGGTGTCGGCCGGCACCGGCGAACGCGCCTCGCCCCTGGGCGGGCACGGCGACCTGGAGGCCAGCTTCGGCCTGGACGCGGGCCGCGCCGACATCGACGGCTACACGGGCGCCGACTACCGCGACATCGCCGCCTTCGAGGACGGGCGCGACCGCGCCTTGACGATGCGCCTGCTGGGCGACCAGACCCTGGGCCGGCGCGCCGACCTGCGCGGCGCCTTCACGCTGGTCTCGATCCGGCACGACGAGGCGCTGCCCGACGGCGCGTTCCGCTATCGGCAGCGCCTGTGGAGCCTGGGCGGCGAGACCATCTGGCGGGTGCTGGACCCGGGCGCGACGCCGCGCTTCCTGAAGCTGTCCGCCGGCGCCGCCTGGGACGGCGCCGAGACTCCCGAGACCGGCGGCAAGGAGCCGCTCGGCGGCCTGGACCGCTGGGGCGGCCGCCTGGGCCTGGCGGGTGGACTGAACGACGGCACCACGCGCCTGCATGCGGGCGTCAGCCGCCGCAGCCGCTTCCCTTCGCTGCGCGAGCTCTACTC
>VGXH01000067.1 GCA_016873405.1 bacterium | reverse complement strand
ATCACGTCCTCGGCCGCGGCGCGGTCGCCGGTCAACCGGACCACATAGGCGAGCAGGGCCGGCGCGAACTCCTCGTACAGCCGCGTCAGCGCCAGGGGGTCGCCGTCGCGCGCGCGTCCGGCGAGTTCATCAGCCTCGCGGGCGTCCATCGTGTCGCACTAGCCCTTCACCGGCTCGAGCCGGCCGATCTCCGGATTCCCGGGATCCAGCTTGCGCCAGTAGTTCCGCAGGGAGGCCGCCAGGTCGTCGCGGCCGTGGAATCGCGCCAGCTCCAGACCGCGCCGGAACGCCGCCCTCATCATCGCCTCCTCGCCGGCCTTGCCGGCGGCCACGGCCAGGCGGAACAGCGCCGAGATGTAGTTGTCCATCAGGGCGCGCACGCTGTTGTTCCGCTCCCAGTCGTAGGCGAGGTCCGTGGCCGACTCGAGGCGGTACGTATCCTCGAACAGGCGATGGGATGTCGTCACGTCGGTGGCGGGATCCGACGCGTCCACGGGGCGCGCGGGGTCCGCCGCCGCCGTGGCGACGCGCCACAGGACGCCTTCCAGTACCAGCGGCTGAGGGCAGAGTTCCGCGGCGCCGGGAATCGTGACGGCGAGGTAGATCGGGGCGCGCCAGTCGCCGCGGACGGCCTTGGCGACGACGGCACGCAGCACCTTCGTCGAGTACAGTTCGTGGTCGCGCACGTAGTTGGACAGGAACTCGTCCCGCAGGTCGTCCCGCTCCGCCTGCGAGAGCGGACTCCGGTCGCCGAAGCGGCCGAAGATCTCAGCGTCGATCTCCGGCTGGCCGATCAGCGAGAGATTGACCACCTGCACGTCGAGGCGCAGGCCATGAGCGGCCTGCAGCGCCCGGCAGCCGTAGGTGTCGTTGTCGCCGTTCGTGAAGATCACGGCGTTTCGCGCGGCGCCGGCCAGCATGTTGTGGCAGTAGTCCAGCACCGGGGCCGGTATGCCGCCCTTGCGCACCAGCGCGGCGACGTGCTCGTCGGCCTCCTGCGTCCGCCCGAGCGCCAATGCGAGCGGCCAGAGCGTGAAATGCGGATCGGCCCAGTCAGGGGCCAGCTGCACGGCCTTGAGTCCCAGTTCGTAGCAGCCTTCCGCTCCGTCGCCCAGCGGCTTCCATTCGCCGAGATAGGTGGCGGCGGCGGCGTCCAGGGCCTCCGGGCAGTCGGCGCCCAGGCCCAGCGCCGATTCGAAGTGGCGGTAGACCTCGTCGGCCGGCGCGCCCGCATAGCGGAGGGCCCGCCCGAGCTGCACCTCGGCGATCGCGGAACCGGGATTGCGTTCGAGGAACCCGCGCCACTGCGCGGCCAGCTCCTCGTACTGCGCCTTGTCCAGGCGGCATTCGCGGATGGACTGCACTTCGGGCGGCATTCCGGGCGCCAGGGACGGCGCGCGCGCGGGGCATTCGCCGGCCACGGCAAGCGCCAGGCAGAGGCTGAACAGGACAGTGACGGCGGGGCGGACTCGGCACATGCTGGCCTCCCGGCTCTCGCGGAGCGGATGCGGGTTGGCGATGGCTCCATGTGCCTAACGACCGAGCGGGCGGATTCGTTGAGCGATTTCCACATCTTCTCGATCAGTGGACTGCGTGGTCCGGGACGCGCCGCGCTGCGCGCGCGTGCGCCGGCGCGCGCTCTGCCGACTTGCGCCGGCGCAAGCCGAGCGCTGGCGCGGCGACGACTTGAATCCTCCGCAACGCGTCACTTCCCCCGCGGCCCATCCGCCGCGACCGCGAAGCACACGTAATGGATCACGAACGAGGCGCCGAACACCGCCGGCATCGCGAGCCAATACCACGGATTCCGGAAGGCCTGGGTGAGCGCCCACGAGAACAACGGCGCCTGGAGGAAGATCGCGATGACGGCGCGGCGATAGTCCATCGCCAGCGGCGCGCCGCATCCCGGGCAGGTGAAGCGGTACGAGCGCAGGCCGAGGAAGCGTCGCAACGTGAAGCCGTAGCCGCAGGACGGGCATTTCTTGGAGAACATCGCGCCCCCTACCCCCAGAACAAATACGCCATCCCCACCGCCGCCGCGAACCCCGCCACGTCCGCCGCCAGCCCGCACGCCACGGCGTGGCGCGTGCGCCGGATGCCCACCGAGCCGAAGTACACGGCCAGCACGTAGAACGTCGTTTCGGCGCTGCCCTGCACCACGCAGGCCAGGCGGCCGGCGAAGGAGTCGGCGCCGGCGTTCTTCATCGTCTCGATCATCATGCCGCGCGCGCCGCTGCCGCTCAGCGGCTTCATGAGCATGGTGGGCAGGCCCTCGATCCAGCGCGTGTCGCCGCCGATCGTCTCCACCAGCGCGCGCACGCCGCCCAGGATCAGGTCCAGCGCGCCGCTGGCGCGGAAGACGCCGATGCCGACCAGCATCGCCACCAGGTAGGGCACGATGCCGATGGCGACGTGGAACCCCTCCTTGCCGCCATCGACGAAGGCGTTGAACAGGTCCACGCGCCGCCGCATGCCGGCGCCGATGAAGGCCAGGATGAAGCCGAAGATCAGCCCGTTGGCCACCAGCGAGGACTGCGTCTCCAGCGCCGCCTGGTCCAGGTGCGCGAAGTACGCGACCAGCCCGCCGACGATCGCCGTCATGCCGCCCAGATAGGCCACGACCACCTTGTCCCACAGGCGCAGGCGCTGGATCGCGCCGGTCACCAGCAGGCCGGCCATGGTCGAGCAGAACGTGGCGACCAGGATCGGCAGGAACACGTCGGTCGGGTCGGCGGCGCCCAGCTGCGCGCGGAAGGCGAGGATCGTCGTCGGCACGATGGTCACCGACGAGGCGTTGATCACCAGGAACAGGATCTGGTCGTTGCTGGCGGTGTCCTTGTCCGCGTTCAGCTCCTGCATCTGGCCCATCGCCTTGAGGCCGACCGGCGTGGCCGCGTTGTCCAGGCCCAGCATGTTCGCGGCCATGTTCATGACGATGCTGCCGTGCGCGGGGTGGCCGGCGGGGATCCCGGGGAACAGGCGGCGCCCCAGCGGGCCGAACGCGCGGGCGATGAACTCCACGGCGCCGCCGCGCTCGCCGATCTTCATGATGCCCAGCCACAGGCACATCACGCCGGTCAGCCCCAGCGCGATCTCGAACCCCGTCTTGGCCATCTCGAACGAGGCGCCGACCATCTCGCGCCAGACGCCGGCGTGCCCGGCCAGGGAGCGGCCGACCGCGGCCACGAAGCCGCCGATGAAGAAGAAGGTCCAGATCCGGTTGAGCATCCGTTCTCCTGCCGGGGTGGGCGCCGGGGCGCAGCATAGCCGTTGCCGGCCGGCCTGTCACCCGCCGGCCGGCGTGGCGTCCCGCGCGCCGGTCCGCTAGTCTGGGATCGCCGCGGGCGCCCGGCCCGCGGCCGCACCCCGACGCCTGGAGGCGCCATGCCCGCGGCCAGCCCGCCGCCGGTCGCCTGGACCGGCATCCTGCGCAAGATGCGCGTCGAGCCGGGCGACACCGTCGCCTACTTCCTGAAGGATGCGGCGGTCGGGGCCGAACCGGCGCCCGACTGCGCGCTGACGCCGCTGCTGGGCCGTCAGCTCGAGCTGCGCTTCCTGGGCGAGATCCGCTGCACGCTCTGCGGGCGCGCGACGAAGTCGACGTTCAACGACGGCTACTGCTTCCCCTGTTCGCAGACGCGCGCCGAGGCGGACCTCTGCATCGTCCGGCCCGAGCTGTGCCATCACGGACAGCCGGACCATCCCTGCCGCGACGAGGCGTTCGCGCAGGCTCAGTGCTTCCGGCCGCACGTGCTCTACGCGTCGCTGACCAGCGGAGCCAAGGTGGGCATCACGCGGCGCGCGAACCTGCCGGCGCGCTGGATCGACCAGGGCGCGGTGGCGGCGGCGCCGCTGGCCGAGCTGCCGGACCGCCGCAGCGTCGGGCTGCTCGAAAAGAGACTGAGCGACGAGGGTTTCGCCGACCGCACGCACTGGTCGCGCCTGCTCAAGGGCGACCCGCCGGCGGACGAGCTGCCGCCGTTCGCGGCGCGCGTGGCCGAGCGGCTGGTCGAGTGGGGCGTGCCGCTGCTGCCGGAGCCGGCGCGCGAACCCGTGCGCTTCCGCTACCCGGTGCGGGCCTGGCCGGCCAAGGTGATCAGCCTGAACCTGGACAAGACCCCGACCGTCGCGGGCCGCCTCGAGGGGATCAAGGGCCAGTATCTGATCCTCGACGGCGGGGTCATCAACCTGCGCAAGTTCTCGGGCTACCGCCTGGAGGTGCGGACAGGCTGAACGGTCGGAACGGGCCCTGGGGCGTCCCGCGCCGGCAACCGACCGAAAAAAATAACTTGTCTACCCGTTTGCGGTTCATATTATGGGCGCCAGCGAAAACGTGCGAGGGCTTCGGTCCGTCGCACGGGCGTCCGCCTGCTGCCGGCGGCGCCGGGGTTCCCCGACCCGCTTCTGACGGCCACGTGGTTCAGGCCGAATAGACATCCTAGAGTAAGTCTTTTGTTCACAAGCGGTTCGCGGGGCCCTGACGGCGCGTCGTTGACGTCGTCGACGTACAGCAGCAACGTGTGGGGGAGCGGCTGGCGGCCCCCGGAGGACGACCGGCGCCGCCCAGGGCGGTCCGGTCCGGACCAGAGCACTGCGCCGCCCGGCAGACAGGCCGGGCCGGCATGAGGTGTAACGGGCGCACCGCGTCGAGGTTGCCTGGGCGAACCCGGGGAGTCCTTGCGGAGGCGCGACCGTGAGTGGGCGACGGAGGGATGATCTTCCGCCGCAAGTCGCGTGGAAAAGAAGGAGACGACAATGCGCTTCGTTCGTAACGCTGCCATCCCGGTGATCCTGATCGCCGCCATCGCGCTGCTGGCCGGCTGCTCGAAGGAGCCCGTGCTGGCGATCCAGGATGCCGAGGCCGCCCTGTCCCAGTTGCAGGCTGCCGGCGCCGCCGAGTATGCCCCGCAGGCCCTGAGCGATGCCCAGAACGCCATGGCCCAGATGAAGGCCGAGGTCGAGGCCCAGAAGGGCAAGTTCGCCCTGTTCCGCTCGTTCAAGAACGCCGAGGCGATGGCCCTGACGGCCAAGCAGACGGCCGAGGCCGGCATCCAGACGACCGAGGCCAACAAGGCCGCCGCGAAGGCCGAGGCCGAGAACGCCCTGGCCGCCGCCCGCGCCGCCCTGGTCGAGGCCGAGCGCCTGGTCGCCGAGGCTCCGGTGGGCAAGGGCTCGGAGCTGGACATCAAGATGCTGCAGAGCGACCTGCTGGGCGTCGGCCAGCAGGTGGCGGACGCTGACGGCACGCTGGCCGCCGGCCGCTTCAACGAGGCCCGCACGAAGGCCCAGGCTGCGATGAACGCCGCCAACACCATCGCCGCGGACGTCAACAACGCGATCGCCCTGCGCGCCGCCAAGAAGCGCTAGGGTCAAGCAAACACCGGGATCGTTGGTGCGACACGGACGTCGCCCGGACGGACATCTGGAGATTCGATGGAGCTTCACCGACCTTCCCGGCGTGTGATCATCGCGGCGGCCGTGACCTTCTCGGTCGCGGCCGCCGCGGTCGCTTGGACCTGGCCCTGGCTGCAGGGCTGGCATCACCCCCCCCTGGCCGCGCGTTTCGAGGCCGAGAGGGCACTCAAGGCGGCGGTCACGGGCGACGGCGTGCTGCCGGACGAGATCGCCCTGGTGCGCCTGCAGATGGACCGCTCGATTTCCGAGGACCGCCGGCAGGGCGCGGCGTTCGCCTGGCGGCGCGACTACCGCGTCGCGGCTTCCAGCTACCGGCTGACCGCCGCCAACGCGGCCACGGTGCTGGCTGCGGCGGGGCGGCGCCTGGCCGAAGCGCGCGAACTGGCCGAGGCGGCCGTGGCCAAGTCCAGCGCCCTGGTGGCCGACACCGACCGCCTGGCCGACGGCATCAAGTTCCCCCCGCACGAACGGTCGCGCCTGAAGCGCGCCGTGGCCCTGGCGGAGGAAGCCCGCCTGATGCTCAGGGAGGGCAACTACGAATCCGCCGTCAGGGCTGCCACCCGCGCCACGCAGGAAGCCGGGGCCGCGAGACTGGGCGGCGTGCGCGTGGTGGAGCGCTTCGCCGATCCGGCCCAGGTCGCCGTTTGGCGCCGCTGGCAGAACGAGACCATCGCCGCCACCAAGGGCGGCGGCAGCGCGATCATCGTGAACAAGGAGCGCGGGGAAGTCGCGCTGTACCGCAATGGCTTGCGCGTCCGAACCTACCAGGCCGACTTCGGCAAGAACGTGCTGCAGGACAAGCGCGTGGCCGGCGACATGGCCACGCCCGAAGGGCGCTATCGCGTGACCTCCAAGCGCGGGCGCGGGCAGACGATCTACTACAAGGCCCTGATGCTGGACTACCCGAACGCCGAGGATCGCCGCCGGTTCGCGGAGGCCAAGAAGGCCGGTCGCATCGCGCGCAGCGCGCGAATCGGGCACCTGATCGAGATCCATGGCGACGGAGGCCGCGACGAGAACTGGACGCAGGGCTGCGTGGCCCTGGCGAATTCCGACATGGACGACCTGTTCGACCGCGTGTCGGTCGGGACTCCGGTGACGATCATCGGCGGCGACGGCACCGGCGGCTTCTCGGAGCTCTACCGCGCGCACGCCGCCAGCCGGCAGGGCGCGCGATGAGACGGCGACTGCTCATCGGCGCGGGCATCGCCCTCGGAGCGCTCATCGTGCTCGCGGGCGCGGTCCTGCTCGTCGTCGATCGTTCCGGCTACCATTACCGGGGAACGGATTTCGCCTTCTCGGGCGGGGACAGGGACGCCCGCCGCAAGCTGGAGGCGAACTTCACGAAGCCGCCGGCGAAGGTCTACATCGTCGTCGACCGCACGCACAACCGGCTCGAGCTGCGCAAGGGCTCGACGACGACGCTGACGGCCGTGTGTTCGGCGGGTTCCGGCTACAAGCTCGTCGAGCGCGACACCGCCAAGCGCAAGGGTCGCCAGTGGGTGTTCGACACGCCGCGCGGCATCCACAAGGTGAAGAACAAGCGCACCGACCCGGTCTGGAAACGTCCCGACTGGGACTACATCGAACGTGGCGAGGCCTTCCCGCGCCGCGACAGCGACCGCATCGAGTACGGCATGCTCGGCGACTACGCGCTGGACCTGGGCGACGGCTACATGATCCACGGCACGCTCTACGAGCGCTTGCTCGGCCGCGGCGTCACGCACGGCTGCATCCGTCTGGGCAAGGACGACCTGGCCACCGTCTACAGGGAGTGTCCACTCGGAACTCCTGTCTACATCTACTGAGGCGGGACCGGATGGCCTCTTTGCGCGCGATGTTGCTGATGGCGGGAGCGGCG
Source organism: bacterium (assembly GCA_016873405.1). The sequence goes on along the minus strand of VGXH01000067.1, from coordinate 935 downwards.
CTGGCGTTGGGCGGCGCGCCGCACGCGGTCGCCGCCACGGCGTCCGACAAGCCGGAGCCGGCGAAGACCGCGGCGAAGAAGCCGGCGGCGGACAAGGCTGCCGCCGCGAAGGCCGGCAAGGACGCCCCCGGCAAGGACGCCTCCGGCAAGGACGCCCCCGCCGACGAATCCGCCCCCGCCCCGGCCCGCGCCCCGGCCGCCTTCGCTCCGAATCCCGCGCTGAAGGACTGGCTGGCCAAGGCCGGCACCGACTCGTTCTTCCTCGTGCTCGACCCGGCCGGCGGCACGCTGCAGCTGGTGCTCGGCGGCGTCATCATGCGCACCTTCCCGGTGTCCGAGGTCAAGGTGGCCACGCCGCGCCGCTGGGGCGCCGCCGCCCGGCTGCCGAAGGACTGGCATGAGCGCGTCTGGACCGGCGCGCGCATCGACCCGCCGCATCCGGGCGCGCGCATGGAGATCGTCGGGCCGGAGGTCGGCGCCGCGTCCGGCGAGGTCCTGGTGCCGCCGACGCCCGAGGAGGCGATCCCGGTGCCGTCGCTCTACCGCGTCCGCTTCCGCGAAGGTCTTGCGCTCGAGGTGACCGGCGGCCAGGCCGAACAGAAGGGCGAACTGCCGCCCAGCGAACTGCCGGCCGGCCTGCGGGAGAAGTGGCGGCTGCTGCGGCAGGGCGCCCCCGACCTGATCCGCGTGCGCCTGCGCCTGACTCCGGAGCACTACGCCGAGATGTACCGCAGCCTGCCGCCGGGGACCGATTTCGTGGTCCTGCACGGGGGCGATTGAGCGTCACCGGGAGCGGTCGGCGCGCCGCGCCCGAGCCCCCCGAGCCCCCCGAGCCGCGACCGGTCACCGCCTCCAGCCGCCGACAGTCCCCCCCCCGCCTGTCTCTGCCGTTTGTCGCCGCTGTCCAGGCAAGCCGCGCTCTTGCGGCCTCAAAC
>VGXH01000066.1 GCA_016873405.1 bacterium | reverse complement strand
GCCCCCGGCTCCAGCAGCAGTTGGCTGTGGATCTCGTCGCTGCAGACCACCAGGTCGTGGCGCTCGGCCAGCGTCGCCAGTTCCGCCAGTTCGTCCGCGCGCCAGGCCCGGCCGACCGGGTTGTGCGGATGGCACAGCAGCAGCAACCGCGCCGCGCCGGCGGCCGCGGCCAGCGCCGCGGTGTCGAGGTGGGGGCCGGACCGGTTGTCGCCCGCCAGCGGGACCCGGCGCACCACGCGTTCGACCAGCGGCGGCACGCGCAGGAAGGGGCCGTACACCGGCGGCGTCACGATCACGCCGTCGCCCGGCGCGCCGACGGCGCGGCAGGCCACGGTCAACCCGCTGACCAGGCCCGGCAGCCACACGACCCAGTCGGGTTCGATCTCCCAGTCGGATTGCCGCCGCAGCGCCGCGGCCAGGGCGCGCGTGAGGCCCTCGTCCGGCAGGGCGTAGCCGAAGATCCCGTGCTCCACGCGCGCCCGCAGCGCGGCGACGACGGGGGGCGGCGCCGGGAAGTCCATGTCGGCCACCCACAGCGGCAGCACGTCGCGACCGGTCCACCGGCTCCACTTCTCGCTGTCGGTCCCGCGGCGGTCGCGCACGGCGTCGAAATCGATGCGGCCGCTCACGACCGCCCCGCCTGTCGCAGGAAACCCGCCACCAGGGCGATCGCGGCCGGCGCGTCCGCGGCCAGCGCCCAGCGGCCGGAGCCGGCGCACTGGTCCAGGAAGGCCGCGCCCGGGTCGAAGTCCAGCAGCACCACCGGGCGGCCGAAGCGCAGCGCCAGGGCGATCTCGCTCAGCGTGCCGCCGGTGCCCCGGCAGGCGACGACGACGTCCGAGGCCAGGACGTTCACGACGTTGCGCGCGGCGCCCAGCCCGGTCGGGATCACCAGATCCAGTCCGTCGGCGGCGTCAGCGCGGTCGTCGCCGTAGAGGATGCCCACGGTCAGGCCGCCGGCGGCGCGCGCGCCGGCCACCGAGGCCTGCATCACGCCCCCGGGCCTGCCGCCGGACAGCAGCACCCAGCCGCGCTCGGCGATGAGGCGACCGGCCTCATGCGCCAGGCGCGCGGTGGCCTCGTCGGCCTCGGTCCCACCCATCACTCCGATGACGGTCCTGCGCATGCGCGAGCCTCCGGCTGGATCCTCCACGGCCCGGCGTCCCGTCCGCTCGGCCGGCGACGCCAGGGGGCACAGGATCGCAGACGCCCCCGCCGGCGGCAAGGCGCTTCGGATCGCGCGGATCTTCGTCGCAGGGACGGTTGTTCAGCAGGTCTGCGGCGAGAGCAGCGGCTCCAGATCGGCGCGCGAGAAGACCACCGGGACCTGCGGCAGGTGCCCGGCGCCGTGCGGCGCGTGCGCGCCCGGATCGACCATGATCGCCGCCGGCGCCCCCGTGTCCCGCAGGAAGGGCATGAGCTGCTCCACCTGCTGGCGCGTCAAGCTCTGTCCGTCCACGAGCACCAGGCCGACATCCCCGCTGCCCGGATCCTGGTTGAAGAAGGACTGCATCGCCAGCGTGCGGTGGCCGAGCTGGCGCAGGACCAGTTCCGACCAGTCGCGACGCTCCGGCTCGGTCGAGACGACCACGCAGAGCCTGCCTGCGTCGGCGGCGGCGCCCGGGTCCACGCCCAGGTCCGGCAGGGCGATCTTCATGAACTGCGCCGTCTCGGCGATCTTCGCGCGCATGCCGTCCAGCGAGGCGAGCAGGCGCTCCTGGCTCGGGCAATGCGCGGCCATCAAGGCCCGCAGGTCGGCTTCGGCGCAAGGAGGTTCGCTGGACCTCCCCAGCACACCGGCCAATACGTCGGCCAGAGCCACCAGGCCCGTCAGCGACTGCTGGCCGTCCGTGGCGCGCGCCGTGTCGTGGTGGTGGCGCGCGGCGTTGCTGAACGCCTCGGGCAGTTCCCAGAACTGCAGCAGGCCCTGCCCCACCTGGGCGTGGGTCATGCCGATCTCCTCGGCCTCGGCGACCAGGCGATCGCGCCGCCTGTCCGCCAGGATCGGTCCGTAGATGTCGGGCACGGCGGCAGCCAGCACGTAGGCCCCGATGTCGTGCATGAGGCCGGCCAGAAAGGCCTCTTCGGGATCGATGCGGCGCGCGCCGAGCAGCGCCAGGTTCTGCGCCGCCGCGCCGGTCGCCAGCGCATGCGCCCAGAACCCGCTCATGTCGATCGACGACTCCAGCCGGCGGAGCGTCTCGATCGACCCGAAGCTCAAGGCCAGGTTGCGCACGCCGGTGAAGCCGAGCACGACCACGGCGCGGCTGATCGTCGTCACTTCGTTCGGCAGCCCGTAGAACGAGGAATTGACCAGCTTGAGGACCTTGCCGGCCAGCGCCTGGTCGCTCGACAGGACGCGGGCGACGTCGCCGGCCGAGGCGTCCTCGCCGTCCAGAACGCGCATCAACTGGCGCGTCGCCGCCGGCAACGGCGGCAGATTCCGCATGACGGACATGATCCGGGCCTTGACGCGGTCTACGGTCACGGCGGCGCCTCTCGCTGGCGGAACGGGCCACGGCCCCGGCGGCCCGGGTGCCTGGTTGCCATGGGATTCGGTCCGCCAGGCGTTTTCTTGAGAACGGGTTCAATCCGCGCCCGTCCGGCCCTCCGCCCCGTCAACCACCGCCGGGACCGCCGCCGCGGCCGGACTTCGCGTCCGCCGCGCCGCGCCGCAGCAGGGGGCCGAAACGGTCGGCGACACGGTCCAGCACCTCGTCCAGGCGGTGGTCGCGTTCCCGGGCCGCCTCGCCGAAGAGCAGGGCCTGGCCGCCCGCGGCGCCGGACTCGAGGTTGGCCGCCGTTACGCCCAGCAGGCGCAGCGGCCGGCTCCCGCGGCCGAGCCGGCGCTCGAGCAGCTCCCGCGCGGCCTCGCGCAGTTCGACGCCGCCGGCGGTCGCCGCGGCGAGCGTCAGCGAGCGCGTGACCGTCGTGAAATCGGGATAGCGCGCCTTGAGCACGACCGTGCGCGCGCGCAGGTCGTCCGCGCGCAGGCGCCGGGCGACCTTGTCGGCCAGTTCGTCGCATACGTCGCGCAGCTGGGCGGCGTCGGCGATGTCCTCGGCGAACGTCAATTCGTTGCCCACGGACTTCGCCTCCTGCGCCGGGACCACCGGGCGCTCGTCGAATCCCGCCGCCAGTTCGCGCAGGCGGGCGGCGTGGGCGCCGAACGCGGCGGTCAAGGCGGCGACGTCGCGCTCGAGCAGATCGCCGATGCGCTCGATTCCGGCCGCGCGCAGCTGCTGGGACGCCACGCTGCCGACGCCCCACAGGCGCTCGATGGGCAGCGGCGCGATGAAATCGCGACCGCGCGCCGGCTCGATGACGACCAGCCCGTCGGGCTTTCCGTGGTCCGAGGCCAGCTTGGCCAGGAACTTGTTCGCCGCCGCGCCCACCGATGCCGTGAGGCCGGTCTCCAGCCGCACTCGCCGCTTGATGTCTCCGGCGATGACCGCGGGCGGCCCCAGCAGGCGCCGACACCCGCTCACGTCGAGGAACGCCTCGTCGATCGACAGCGGCTCGACCAGCGGCGTGTAGCCGCGCAGCAGCCCCATCACGACGCGGGACAACTCCGCATAGCGAGCGGGCCGGGGCCGCAGGAAGACGCCTTCCGGGCAGAGTTGGCGCGCCCGAGCCGCGCTCATCGCGCTGCGGACGCCATGCCTGCGCGCCTCGTAGCTGGCGGCGGCGACGACCCCGCGGCCTTCCGGGGTTCCCCCGACGATCACCGGACGGCCGCGCAGCGACGGGTCGTCCAGCACCTCGACCGACGCGTAGAAGGCGTCCATGTCGACGTGGAGCACGGCGCGGGCGAAGCCGCAGTCCCACGGCGGCGGCATCATCGGCGCCCCTTTCCGCCCGGTCGGTGTCCGCCGGCCCGGCCGGGCGAAAATAGCGCAAAAACAGCCACGCATCAAGGTCGGCGCCGCGCGGGGTTTGACGCCGGGACCGCCGCGGCCTAACCTCGTGGCGCGGCGGCCGCCGGCCCGGCGCGGGATGTCCCCGCGCCGCCGCCCTGCCGCGGGAGCGCTGCGCATGGTCACCGTTCGCCCCGGCCGCGAGCGCGGTCACTTCGACCACGGCTGGCTCGACACCCGCCACACGTTCTCGTTCGCCGACTACCACGACGATGCCCACATGGGCTTCGGCCCGCTGCGCGTGATCAACGAGGACGTCATCGCCCCGGGCGCCGGCTTCGGACGCCATTCCCACCACGACATGGAGATCGTGACCTGGGTGCTCGAGGGCGAGTTGCTGCATCGCGACAGCCTCGGCAACGAGGCCGTGATCCGTCGCGGCCGCCTGCAGCGGATGACCGCCGGCACGGGCATCGAGCACAGTGAGAGCAACGCCTCGGACAAGCTGCCGGTGCGGCTGCTGCAGGTCTGGTTGCGGCCGGACCGGCCGGGGCTGGCCCCGGAGTACGAGAGCCGGCACCTGCCGCTGCCCGAGCGTCGCAACCGGCTGCGGCTGGCGATCTCGAGCGACGGCGCCGACGGCTCCCTGCGCTGGCGCCAGGACGCGCGGCTGTGGCTGGCCGAGCTGGGCCCGGACGTGACGGTCGAGCACCAGCTGGCGCCCGGCCGCCGCGCCTGGCTGCAGGTGACCGGCGGGCGCGTGGCGGTCAACGCGGTGGGGCTGGCCGCCGGCGACGGCGCCGCGATCGAAGGCGTCACGCGCCTGGATCTGGCGGCCGACGGCGAGTGCGCGTTACTTCTGTTCGACCTGCCCTGAGCCAGCATCACGCGGCGCCGCCGCGGCCGGCTGCCCGGCCCGGGCGCGCCCGCACGCGCGCCGCCCCCGCTGCTGCGGCGGGCCGGCGAGGGATGGCCCGGACCATGTGCGGACGCATCGTCCTGAGTTCCGCCCCCCACGTGCTGGCCGAGACGTTCTACCTGGACGTGGTGCCGGACCTCGGGCCCCGCTGGAACATCGCCCCGGGCACCGACATCGCCGCGGTGAGGCCGAACCCGGACAGCCCGGGCAATCTGGTGCGGATGTTGCGCTGGGGGCTGGTGCCGCCCTGGGAACGCGGCGACGACGGCCTGCCGCAATTGGTCAACGCGCGGGCCGAGACGGTGCTGGCCAAGCCGGCCTTCCGCGAGGCCTTCCGCCGACGCCGCTGCCTGGTCCCGGTCGACGGCTTCTACGAGTGGCGCAAGGGAGGCGGCCGCAGCCAGCCCTTCTATTTCCGCGCCCGCGACGGCCGCCCGTTCGCGCTGGCGGGCCTGTGGGAGCCGCGCGAGCAGCCGGGCGACCGCCGCTTCGAGACCGGCGCCATCATCACGACCGAGGCCAATGCCCTCATGCGTCCGGTCCACCATCGCATGCCGGTCATCCTGCCCCCGACGGCCTGGAAGATCTGGCTTGGCGCGCCGGCGGCCGAGGCGGAGAATCTCCTGTCGCTTCTGCGGCCGGCGCCGGCCGGGCTGTTGCTGTCGCACCCCGTGACCGCCCGGATCGGCAACGCGGCCTTCGAGGGCCCCGAGTGCGTCGCGCCGGTGGAGGACGAGACCACGGGCCAGCTCAACCTGTTTGGCTGACCAGCCGCCACCCGGAGCCACGGATGAACGCGATGCCCGCCGACGTGACGAAAGGTCCGCGCCTCTTCCTCGACAGCGCGGAGGTCTCCGCCTGGGAGCGCCTGCTGCCGACCGGGATCTTCCACGGGGTCACGACCAACCCGCTGCTGCTGGAGAGGGCGCAGCTGGCCTGCGAGGTCGAGGTGCTGGCGCGCCTGGCGCGGCGGGCCGGGGAGTTGGGCGCGCGAGAGATCCACCTGCAGGCCTGGGGCGGCGACGCCGAGGCGCTGGCGGCCACCGGAAGCCGCCTGGCGCAGGCCGCCGGCGGCGGCGCCGCCGTGCTGGTCAAGGTTCCCGCCACGCGCGAGGGCTTTGCCGCCGCGGCCCGGCTGCGCGACGACGGGGTGGGCGTGACGATGACCGCCGTCTACGCCCCCGGCCAGGTGCTGGCCGCCGCCGCCCTGGGCGCCGCCTACGCGGCGCCGTACCTGGGCCGGCTGGAGGACGCCGGGCGCGACGGAGCGGGAACGCTGCTGATGATGCGCGAGGTCCTGGCGGGAACGGGCGCCGCCACGCGGCTGCTGGCGGCCAGCCTGCGCAGCGCCGATCGCGTCGTCGATCTGGCGCGCGCCGGGCTGGACACCTTCACGTTCGGTCCGGCGGTCGCCGAGGCGCTGCTGCGGGACGAATTGGCAACAGCGGCAGCAGCCGAGTTCGCGCGCGCGGCTCAGCCCAGGTAGTCGGCCAGCAGCCCCGCCAGCAGGTCGGGGGCCAGCTTCATCTGCTCCGGGGTCAGGACATAGGCCAGACGCAGTTGGGTGCGGCCCGGGTTGGGCCTTCCCGCCGGCACGCTGTAGAAGCCGGCCATCGGCGCGGTGAGCAGGGTCAGCGGCCGCCCGTCGACCACGCGACGCCCTTCGCGCGCGCACCAGCGGACGAAGGCCACGGCGTCGAAGTCCGCCGGCACGACGTTCCTGAGGTCCACCACCGAGTAGATGCTGGCGTCCGGGCTGGAGACGATGGCGCCGGGGATCAGCTCCCGCGTGCGCGTCGTGAACTCCCGCAGCATGCCGCCGTAGTAGGCGCGCTGCCGCGAAAACCACTCGCCCAGCTCCGCGTGCGGCACCTGCGCCATGGCCCCGAAGATGTGCTGCCCGATCGCGTTGGCGCAGAGGCTGGCCGTGTTCTCGGCCACGGCCCGCTGGTGGAACTGCGCGTTGTCGGTCACCAGCGCGCCGATGCGCAGGCCGCAGGCGTTCCAGACCTTCGAGACGGTCTCGATGCTGATCCGGCGCCCGCCGATCCCCGGCGCCTCGGCCTCGGCCAGGCCCCAGACGCTGATCGGCGGCCCCTCGCGGTAGTAGAGCTCGCGATAGGCCTCGTCGGACACCAGCCAGGCGTCGTGGCGCACGCACAGCCGCGCCAGCGCCGTCAACGCGGCGGGGTCGTAGAGGTGGCCGGTCGGGTTGTCGTAGGGGATCACGATCACGGCGCCGGGGCGTTCGGCGGCCATCACGCGCTCGATCTCGTCGAACGCCGGCAGCGAGAAGCGACCGTCGTCCCCCATCGCGCGCGTGATCGACACGGTGCGGCGGCCCAGCCGCTCGGCGAACGCCTTGTAGTTCGTGTAGGCGGCGTCGATCAGCAGGAGGGGGCGCTCCGCCGAGCCTGCCGGCCCGCAGCAGCCGACGATGACCAGTTCCATGGCCTGGCTGCCGCCATCGGTGATCTGGCTGAACAGCCCCTCGGTGGCAAAGCCGCTGGCGGCGATCACGTTGCGGAAGGCGGCGTTGGCCTCGGCGGTGCCCACCGTCGCCGTGTAGCCGACGACGCCGCCGGCGAACGGCGAGCCGGGCTCGCCGAGGCTGCGCAGGCGCCGCTGCATCGCCGGGTGCATCGGCAGCGAGACGTTGCCGATGGCGGCGTTGAGCGCCTCGGTGCCGTCGCTGCGCGCGGAGAACTCGATCTGGGCCATGCGGATGACCGACGGCGCGCGGGCGGTGAAGTGGGCCGAGAGCGTCGGACCGGGCATGCTGCACCCTTCCTCGTGAGGTGGCGCCGGTGCCCGCCGGGGCTCCGGCACCCCCAATGGTGGATGTCGCCCGCGGCCTGCGCAAAGCAAAAAAGCGGCGGCCCGTTCCCTGCGGGAAGCGGGCCGCCGTTATCGTAACCTGCCCCGCCCGGCCTATTTGGCCAGAATGGGCGCGATCACCACGCTGATCACCGCCATCAGCTTGATCAGGATGTTGAGGCTCGGGCCCGACGTGTCCTTGAACGGGTCGCCCACGGTGTCGCCCACCACGGCGGCCTTGTGCGCGTCGCTGCCCTTGCCGCCGAAGTGGCCGCCCTCGATGTGCTTCTTGGCGTTGTCCCAGGCGCCGCCCGCGTTGGCCTGGAAGATGGCCAGCAGCACGCCGCTGGCCGTCACGCCCGCCAGCAGGCCGCCCAGCATCTCCGTGCCGCCGAGGAAGCCCACCGCCACCGGCGTGGCCACCGCCAGCAGGCCCGGCACGATCATCTCGCGGATCGCCGCCGACGTGGAGATGTCCACGCAGCGCCGGAAGTCCGCGGTGCCGGTGCCCGCCATCAGACCGGGGATCTCCCGGAACTGCCGCCGCACCTCCTCGATCATCGAGAACGCGGCCCGGCCGACGGCCTGCATGGCCATCGCCGAGAACAGGAACGGCAGCATGCAGCCGATCAGGAGGCCCACCAGCACCTGGGGCACCAGCAGGTCGATCTTCTCCAGGTGCACGGTGTGCTGG
>VGXH01000065.1 GCA_016873405.1 bacterium | reverse complement strand
CCCCCCGACGCGACGGCATAGGGGCCGGGAAGGGAGGATCATGGGACTGCTGCTGGCGATCCTGTTGGGGGCGTTGGTGGGGCTGGGCGGCTCGACGTTCATCTACGGCAAGGGACTCTCCTACTTCTCGAACGACCCGCAGTCGTGCAAGAACTGCCACATCATGAACGACCAGTACGACGGCTGGCTCAAGTCGAGCCACCACGCGGTGGCCACCTGCAACGACTGCCACTCGCCGCACGGCCTGCTGCCCAAGCTGATGAGCAAGGCCGACAACGGCTTCTGGCACTCGAAGGGCTTCACGCTCCAGGACTTCCCCGAGCCCATCCGCATCCGTGAGCGCAACCGGCAGGTGCTCAATCGCAACTGCCTGGAGTGCCACCACGACCTGGTCGAGGACGTCGTCGCCGTCCACGCGAGCGACGAGACCCGTTTCGACTGCATCCGCTGCCACGTCGCGTCCGGGCACGGTCCCGAGCGCTAGTCACAAGGAGAGACCCCGATGAAGATGCGTTACGTCCTGGTCGCGATCGTGACGGCGCTGGTGATGTTCGGCCTGTTCGCGCTGCGCGACAACATGTCCGACCGCAAGGTCGAGGCCCACACCACGGTGTTCAAGGTGGCCAACGTCACCGAGCAGACCACCGATCCGGCCGAATGGGGCAAGAACTACCCCCGCCAGTACGACAGCTACAAGCGCACCGTCGACATGGAGCGCACCCGCTACGGCGGCAGCGAGGCCGACCCCGGCGCCATGGGCGCCGAGAACGTGCTCAAGACCGTCAGCAACATCGAGCGCGACCCGCGCCTGAAGGCGATGTGGAACGGCTACGCCTTCGCGCTGGACTTCCGCGAGGACCGCGGCCACGCCTACATGCTGCACGACCAGCGCGAGACCGAACGCGTCCTGCAGCGCCCCCAGGTGGGCGCCTGCCTGCACTGCCACGCCTCGACCACCGTGGCCTACCGCGAGGCGGGCCTGGCCGCCGGCGCGCCCGGCACCCTGGACGAGCCGCTGCTCAGCGAGAACGGCAAGGCCCAGCTGATGAAGGGCTTCCCGCTCCTGTCGGCGCTCCCTTACGCCGAGGCCACCCAGAAGGTCAAGCACCCGGTCACCTGCCTGGACTGCCACGACCCGCAGTCCAACCAGCTGCGCATCACGCGCCCCGGCCTGATCAACGGCCTGGCCGCGCTGGCCGCCAGCGACGACCCGGTGCCGCATCTGGCCTCGATCGAGAAGTGGCGCCAGGGCAACCGCGCCGAGCCCTACGACGCCAACACGCTGGCCAGCCGCCAGGAACTGCGCTCAATGGTCTGCGCCCAGTGCCACGTCGAGTACTACTGCGCCCCGAAGGAGACGTTGTTCTTCCCCTGGCACAAGGGCCTGAAGATGGAGCATCTCGAGGCCGTCTACGACGAGCACCAGTTCCCCGACGGCTCGAAGTTCCTGGACTTCAAGCACAAGGTCAGCGGCGCGCCGGCCTACAAGGCCCAGCACCCCGAGTTCGAACTGTGGAGCCAGGGCGTCCACGCGCGCGCCGGCGTCTCCTGCGCCGACTGCCACATGCCCTATCTCCGCGAGGGCGCCATGAAGGTCAGCGACCACCACGTCCGCAGCCCGCTGCTGAACGAGGCCAAGGCCTGCCAGGTCTGCCACCGCGCCTCGTCGGAGGAGCTGGTCCAGCGCGTGCACATCATCCAGGACCGCACCGCCGCCATCATGAGCCGCGCCCTGGACGCGGTGGTGGCCCTGATCAACGACACCGAGGCCGCCATGGCCGCCGGCGCCACCGACGACCAGCTGGCCGAAGCCCGCCGCTTCCAGACCAAGGCCCAGTGGCGCGTCGACTACATCAACGCCGAGAACTCGATGGGCTTCCACGCCCCCCAGGAAGCCGCCCGCATCCTGGGCGAGGCCATCGACTACGCGCAGCAGGGCCGGCTGAGCCTGGCGAAACTGGGCCTGCCCGCGGCCAGCGCGCCGAAGCAGGTGGCGGCGGCGAAGTAGCGCTGCACACGGCGGACCGCCGCCACGCGGGCGGTCCTGATCGGCGGCCGCGCTTCCTTCGGGGGGCGCGGCTGCTGCTTGTTGCGCCGGCGCAACTGGTGGTACCATGCCTGATGCACCCGGTCCCGCATCACGAAGGGATGCCAGCCATGAAGCCCGGCCCGTCGATGTTCGTCGTTTGGGCACTGCTCTCGTTCGCAAACGCAGCCCCGTCCACCGCCGCCACCCTGACAGTCCGTCGTGACGGCACCGGCGACTTCGCGATCATCCAGGATGCCGTGAATGCCTGCGCGTCCGGCGACACGATTCTGATCGGACCCGGCCGCTTCAACGAGGGCACGATCGTGCAGGTGCCGGGCTGGACGGAGCTGGTCCGGGTGTTGGTCACGGTGGAGGACCTGACCCTGATCGGCGCCGGCCCGCAAGCGACGATCATTGGCCAAGAGGCGGATTGGGATCTGAGTCAGGGTTGGCATCGGGGCGTTCAGACGGCTACGTACTGGGGAACTCGCCGGTTGGTGGTTGAGGGTATCCGCTTTGAAAACATGGCTTATGCCATCAACGACGATGACATCGCGGTAGTGGAGATCCGCAACTGTGCCTTTAGCGGCAATCGCTATTCTGTGGGAGATTCTGGCGGCTCGCTACTGATCGCTAGTGTCGAGTTCGAGCGCGTGAAGCGAAACGGTGTGCACCTTGTGGGATGGGATCATGAACGACTTCGCGTGAGCAACTGCACCTTTTCGCATGTGCCGGACGGGACGTGGGCGCAGAGTTCGATCAGTGTTGCTGGTGTTCGCGATGGATTGTTTGAAGACTGCCGCTTTGTCGGAGGTATGGGCGGACTCGGGGTCTCGTCGGGGACAACTGCGAGCATAAGGCGATGCCGATTTGAAAACATGTCTACCGGGATCTATTCCGGGAGCGGCTGTAATCTCACGGTTGAAGACTGTACGCTTTCAGGACAGCGCTTGGCTCTTCGGCTCAGTTCGGATTGGACTGTGCGTCGCACGATCATCACCGATGTCAGCTACATTTCGTTGTGGATCACGGAATTCGGGCAGGGGGTCATGAATGATTGTCACCTTGCCAAGGGGCCGCGATATGTGGTTTCAAATGGCCACGAGCCGAGAGGTGCGGCGAAATCACTTGTGCACTACGACCTCACCAACAATTCCTGGGGTACCACAGACCCTGACAGCATCCAGGCCTGGATCTGGGACGCGCATGACGATCCCGAAGCCGGCTATATCATCGACTGGCGACCGTACGTCGGCGAGCCGATCCCTACGACGAAGCGGAACCTGGGCAGCGTCAAGTCGCTGTTCCGTTAGCGCCCGTCCCGCTGCTCATGTGTGTCGGTCGTGCCGCCAACTTGCGCCTCCCGCTCATGCACGAACCCATGACACCGACTGCACAGCGTGACCAGGTTCGCCGCCTCGTTCGTCCCGCCGCGGCTGCGCGGCACCACGTGATGCACCTCCAGGAACCGCGCCGAGCCGCAGCCCGGCGTCGCGCACCGATGGCGATCGCGCGCGAGCACGCGCGCGCGCACCGCGGGCGCGATCGTGGCGCGGTTCGGCCCCTCCGCCGCGCGAACCCTGGCGTCGCAGGCCACCGCCGCAACTTGCGCCGGCGCAAGTCGGCGTTCGCCCGTGGCGGTGGTCACGGTGGCCGCGGCGCAGTCGGGGCACTGGTGGACGATGATCTGATAGCGTGGTTCCGCTGCGCGGGGGGAGTTCGCGTCCGCATCGCCCTCGCGGGCAGCCGCCTCGACCAACGCCTCGAGCCCCGCGAGCACGACCTCCAGGCGATCCACGCCCGCCGCCACCGCCCGCAGCTTGCGCGCCTTCTCGACCAGCGCTTCGAAGCGGGCCAGTTGCAGGGCATCGCCGCGCAGGGTGAGCGAGCCGGGCAGCGGGGCGGCAGCGGGCGCGGGCTCTTGCGCCGGCGCAAGGGCAAGTTGCGGTGGCGCGCCCCGCGCTGCGTCCTGATGCGCCGCCGGCGGCGTCGCCCTGGCCGCCCTCACTTCTCGCTCCAGTTCCCGCCTTCCGACCGCCTTCGCGCGGTCCACCCACGCCGCCTGCGTGGCGGGCGTCGCCACGCGCGCCACCTGCTGGGCCTTGGTCCAGCCGACATCGCCGCATGCAACCGCGGACTTCAGCGCCGGCAACCGGTCGAGGTCATCGGCCAGCCGCTTGAACTGCCAGTAGCGGTTGTCCGTGAAGCCGAGCGCCTGCGTGGCGTAGAGCTGCAGCGAGGCGTGGCCGAGCGCGCGGTACAGCGCGCGCCGCTGCACCTCGGCGAACCAGAGCACGGCGCACTCGCGGGCGCGGTCGCAGACGTGGAGGGCCTGGCGCAGGGCGGCGTCGACCTCGGCGGCGGGGCGGTCCGGGGTGAAGGCGGGCAGGGTGATGGCGGCCATGGCGGCGCGCCTTTCCGGGAGGAGGGGTGCGCGATGGCGACGGCGAAAAGATAGCGAATCGCGCGGCCGACTGCAAGGGAAAAAGCACGATGATGAGCAGAAAGTGGTGCTGTGAGGCGGGCTGATTGAGAACGATAACAGCCATTCAGATCGTGCATCCGCCAGCACGGTAGCCTTGGAACGTCGGGGCGCCTCCGACTCGCCATCCGCACACGGACGGCAGGCGCGGCCGAACTCATCTCATCAGGGGCGAGGCTACCCCGCCTTCTTCGCCCCCCGCATCATCGGCATCAGCTGCGCTTCCATCGCCTTGGCCGTCGCCACCGGCCCGGTCAGCTTGAAGAACAGGCTGCCCTCGGGGCCCTCGAGCACGACGCCGACCAGGCGGTAGCCCTCGAGCAGCTTCGTCTCGCCGCCCATCATCGGTCCGCCGCCGGACTTGTAGGTGCCTTCCAGGGTGACGATGTGGCCGGCCATGCCGTCGGCGGTGAAGGTCGAGCGATGCGCGGCCGAGGCGGGGTCGCCGCCTCCCGGCAGCACCATCTGGCCGATCCACCGCTGCAGGTTCGCGTCCACGCCGCCGCCGGAGGCGGGGCCGAAGTAGAAGACGTTCACCTCGGCGGGCGCGCCGTCGCCGTCGACCGCGGGCAGGCGGTACTGGGCCACGCGCATGTTGCTGGGGCCCAGGTCCTGCCACGCGGCGGGCGGCGCGTAGGCCACGCCCGCGAGCACGGCCTGGCCGGTGCCCGGTTGCACGGCGGCAGCGGCCTTGGCCGGCGTCGAGGAGGGCGCGGGCTGCACCTTCTGCGAAGCCGTCTGCGATGAGGCGTGGCCGTCCTGGCCGCCCCCGCCACAAGCCGCCAGGGCCGGCAGGGCCAGGATGACCAGCGCGATCAGGAGCGGCGAGCCGGAAAGGCAAGTTTGGTTCTTCATGGTCCCCACGGATAGAACCGATCGCGCCTAGCCGCCAGCGGCCACCCGCGGCGCCGGCACCAGCCGCCACAGCAGCAGCGACGAGGCGCCCGCCAGCGCGGCGCCCAGCCCGAACGCGGCGACCGGGCCCGCGCCCTGCCACAGCGCGCCGAAGATGAGGCTGGCCGGCAGCGCGCCCACGCCGAGGCTGAAGGCGTGCCAGCCGAAGGCGGTGCCGCGCGCTTCCCGAGGCGCCAGGTCGGCCAGCAGCGCCTTCTCGGCGCCCTCGGTCAGCGCGTAGTAGAGGCCGTAGGCCGCGAACAGCGCCCAGGCGTGCCAGGCGGCGGTGGCGCGCGCGAAGCCCAGGTAGACCAGCGCGTACACGGCCCAGCCGGCGATGATGAGGCGGCGGCGATCCAGCCGGTCCGACAGCGCGCCGGCCGGCAGCGCGCCGGCGGTCTTGACCAGGTGGAAGAACGCCCACAGAAGGGGCAGTTGTGCCGCCGGCAGGCCCAGGTCGGACGCGCGCAGCAGCAGGAACGCGTCGCTGGAGTTGCCGAGCGTGAACAGCAGCAGCACCATCAGGTAGCGGCGCAGCGGGCCGTGGGGGAGGGGGCCCAGTGCGCCCAGTGCGCCGCCTCCGCGGCGCGCGAAGTCCGGCTCTTCCTGTTGCACGCAGCCGGCCTCCCTCACCCTCCACACCACCAGCAACACCCCCAACACCCCCGGCACCACCGCCAACGCAAACACCCACCGCAGCGACAGGCCGAATCCCGCCAGCAGCCCCGCCGCCACCAGCGGCCCGACCAGCGCCCCCGCGTGGTCCAGCGATCGCTGCAGCCCGAAGGCGCGGCCGCGCAGGGAAGGCGGCACCGAGTCGGTGATCAGCGCGTCGCGCGGCGCCCCGCGCAGGCCCTTGCCCACGCGGTCGGTGAAGCGGATGGCCGCGACCAGGCCGGCCGAGGTGGCGACCGCGACCAGCGGTCGCGCCACGGCCGCCAGCCCGTAGCCGACGACGATGAGCGGCTTGCGCCGGCGCACGCGGTCGCTGTGCCGGCCGGCCGCGAGCTTGACCAGGGCGGCGGTTGATTCGGCCAGGCCCTCGACGGCGCCCAGGGCGGCCGGGCCGGCGCCGAGCACCGTCGTCAGGAACAGCGGCAGCAGGGGGTAGATCATCTCGCTGGCGATGTCGGTCAGCAGGCTGACCGCGCCCAGCACAAGGACGTTCGGGCCCAGGTCGCGCAGGAAAGCCGGCCCGCGCGCCTGGGCCGAAGGGGGTGGCGAACCGGCGGCGAAACCGCCGCCGTCGCTCACTGGAAGCTGGCGACCGCCGTCTCGCGGTCCGGGTGCACCTCGAAGACGCGCTCGAGCTGCGAGACGTAGAAGATGCTCAGCACGCGTTCCTTCACGTTGCACACCTTCATGATGCCGGCGGCGGCCTTGATGGAGTGGTGCGCCGTGATCAGGATGCCCAGGCCCGTCGAGTTGATCCAGGGCACCTCGCCCAGGTCCAGCACGACCTTCCTGCAGCCGGCATCCAGCAGCTCCTTGACCTCGCCCTTGAACATGTCGAAATCGGGGCCGCCCATGATCTTGCCCGACACCTCGAGCACCATGACGTCGGCGTGGGGGATTCGCTTGACCTTCATCGTCGCTCCTTGCCCGCCGGGCTGCCGCCCGGCCCTGGCCTTCAACCGGCGAACGCTTCGTACAGGCGCCGCTTGATCTTCTTCGTGGGGGTCTTCTCGAACTCCTCGTACAGGACCTTCAGCCGGGCGATCTGGGCGTAGCCGGGCAGGCGCTGGTTCAGCTCCTGCCGGTTGGCCTCCATGCGCACCTCGACCTGGCCGCCCTTGAGGCAGGCGCGGTCGACCGACTCCAGATCGGGGTAGACCAGGGCCAGGAGCTTGCCGTCGCGCTCGATGACCAGCGACTCCTCGACGCAGGGCATGTTGTTCAGCTGGCTCTCGATCTCCTCGGGGTAGATGTTCTGCCCCGACGCCGTCAGGATCATGTTCTTCGAGCGCCCCGTCAAGTAGAGGAAGCCGTCGGCGTCGAAGCGGCCCAGGTCGCCGGTGTGGAGCCAGCCGTCCGGGTCGATGGCCGCCGCGGTGGCTTCCTCGTCCCGGTAGTAGCCCAGCATGCGGTTCTCGCCGCGGACCAGGACCTCGCCGATGTCGCCCGGCTTCGCTGCCCCGGCGATGCGGCACTCGAGGTAGGGGATCACGCGCCCGACGCTCCCGACCGGCGGGCGTTCCCTGGACACCGAGTAGCTGATCAGCGGCCCGCACTCGGTCATGCCGTAGCCGCAGGTCAGGTTGAAGCCGACCGCGCGGAAGAACTGCTCGACCTCGCGGTTCAGCGCCGCGCCGCCCACGACCAGTTCGCGATAGCGGCCGCCGAAGGCCTCGTAGAGGGAGTCGCGGATCTTCCTCTGCACGAAGGCGCGCAGGCCCGGCACCTTCAACATCAATTGGACGTTGGGCGATTCCAGTTGGGGCTTGACGCGGTTGCGGTGGATCTTCTCGATGATCAGCGGCACCGACATCACCACGACCGGCTTCAGCTCGGCGAACGCCGCCAGGAGCACCTTGGGCGTGGGGATCTTCTCGACGAACGTGACGTGGCAGCCGGCGAAGAACGGCGCCAGGAAGTCGAAGGCGCAGCCGAAGGCGTGGGCCAGCGGCAGGAACGAGACGATGTTGTCGCCCGGCGCGAGGGTCACCTGGTCCAGGAAGAAACGCACGTTCACCATCAGCGCCTTGTGGGTGAGCATGACACCCTTGGAGAAGCCGGTGGTGCCGGAGGTGTAGACGATGGTCGCCAGGCTGTCGCCGGCGACCAGCGGCAGGCGCAGGTCGGCCGGCGAGCGCGGGGCGTCGTCGGGGCCGAACGGCTCGCCCAGCCCCGCCAGCGCGGCGGCGGCGCGGCGGCCGCGCGCGTGCAGCGGCGCGAAGTCGCGCAGGCGGGCGGCGGCCTCCACCGT
>VGXH01000064.1 GCA_016873405.1 bacterium | reverse complement strand
AAAAGGCGTTCCGTATTACCATCGCTGCTCCGAGCATGCAGGCTGCGCCGCCCCGTTCCCCCGATCCGCGTCTCGCGCCGTTTCTCGACGCGCGGGACGAGACCACCGCGTCCGCCGCCATGGCGCAAGCCCTCGGCGGAGACGTGGACCTCGCTGTGTCGGCCACGGTCACGCGCGAACTCGGGAGATCCCGGGTCGGCGCCGCGCACATCGATGACGTGGTGTCCGACGTCCGCCTTCGCCTGGTCCGGAAGTTGTGGTCGCTGCGGCAGGGCGACGGCGAGATGGTCGAGGACCTCGAGGCGTACGCGGCGACGGCGGCCGAGTACGGGTGCCGCACGTTCCTGCGCCAGCAGTACCCCGCGCGAACGCGGCTGCGCGGCCAGATCCGCTACGCGCTCTCGCACCATCCCGGCACGTCCCTCGAGCGCGACGCGCACGGCACGTGGCGATGCGGCACGACGCGCAGCCCGCGCCTCGCGCCCGCCCCGGGCTCGGCAGAGGCGTTCGTGCGCGACCCCGCCGGGTGGCTCGAGGCACACGGGCTCGTCGCATCCGCGCCGTTGCCCGACCTGCTGGACGCCGTGCTGGCGCGGTTGGACCGGGGCCTCGACCTCGATCGCTTCGTCGACGCGATGGCCGCCGCGCTCGGCGTTGCGGACCTTCGCCGCGTCGAGACCCGGACGGCCAATGCCTCGCCGGGAGCCGGGTTGGAGCTGGTCGCAGACTCGTCGCCGGGCATCGCCGACGTGCTGGAGCATCGGGAAGCGCTGGCGCGGACGTGGCGGGAGATCGCCGACCTGCCGCCCAACCAGCGCGTGGCGCTGCTCCTGAACCTGCGCGATCCCGAGGGCCGCGCCGTGCTGCCGCTCCTTCCGCCGACCGGCGTCGCGGCGATGGCCGACATCGCCGCCGCCGTGGGACTGTCGGCCGCCGAGTTGGAGGCGATGTGGCCGTCGCTGCCGTGCGACGATCTGGCCATTGCCGCGCGGCTCGGTCTGACCCGGCAGCAGGTCATCAACCTCCGGAAGTCGGCGCGCGCCCGCCTGGCGCGGCGCCTGCACTGGTAATACTCGCGCTGGTTGTCTGTCATTGAGGATGAAGATCATGGCTGAACCCGACAGCGCCGACCGTGCCCGGACCGCCAGCGCCCGACAGGCGCACGAGGCGCTGGCGCGCGCCCTTCGTCCGGCGCCGGACGACGATGAGCACGTGTCGTTCGAGACGCTGGAGGCGCACGTGGACGGCCGGCTGGACGCACCGGATCGGGACGTCCTCCAGAGCCATCTGGAGGGCTGCCCGCAATGTGCGGCGGACCTGGCAGACCTCGAGGCGGTGCGCGCCGATCTGGATAGGGTTCGGCCGGAGGGCCAAGCGCGCCGCTCGACCCGGCGCTGGCGGGCCGTCGCGATGATCGGGAGCGCCGCGGCGCTGCTCGTGATCGGGATCTGGATCGGCCGCCGGCCGCCCGATGCCGAGCCGAGCCGGCAGGCATCGCTCGACGCCCGCCCCACGCCTGCGCCGGTCCGGCCTGCCGAGGTGCTGGCCGCCGATCAGGGGGCCCTCGGGCTCGAGTTGCTCACCGAGTCCGAGCGGCGCACCGTTACGGAGGCGATCGCGGCACGCCACCTCGATGTGCCGGCGGCCGTCCGTGGCCTCGCCGGCGGCGCCGGCACGCTGCTCGGCGCCGCGGGCAGCGCGCCGACGCCCGTGCCGACCGCGCCGGTGGGGACGGCCGTGTCGGTGACCCGGCCGATGTTCCGCTGGACGGGCGTTCCCGGGGCGACCGCCTATTCGGTGGCGGTCTACGACGAAAGATACGCCGAGATCGCGCGCAGCCCGAGGGTCACGGGCACCGACTGGACCCCGGCCGCGGACCTGCCCCGCGGCGTGATCTGCAGTTGGCAGATCACGATTCACCTGCCGGCCGGCGATGTCACCGGGCCGGCGCCGCCGCAGCCCGAGGCGCGCTTCGTGGTGCTCGACGCAGCGGCGGCAGCTGCCGCCGCCGCGCAGCGCAGCCGGCTGGCGGGCGATCCGCTCGCGCTCGGCATCCTGCTGGCGCGTGCAGGCCTGCTGGCCGACGCCGCCGACGCGCTGGCCCGTGCGGCCGGGAGCGCCGATCCGACGACCGCCGACACGGCGCGGGCGTTGCTCGGGCAGTTGCGCGAGGTCGGCCGGCCCAGGTAGTCCCCGCGCTACGACGCGCCGACGACGACGAAGGCCGCCCAGTAGAAGGGATGGCGATAGCGGCTCGACGCGATCAACTCGCGGGCGGCCGCGCGCATCGCGTCGGCCGGCGACGCCCCGCGGCCACCGGGCGCGAGGAGGCTGCGGTGAAACGCGAGCATGAGGTCCGTGGTGCTGTCCGCGTCCACGCGCCACAGACTCACCACGGCGGTCGAGGCCCCGGCGGCGAGCAGCGACCAGGAGAGCCCGATCACGCCCTCGCCCCCGACGGCGTCGCCGCGTGCGGTCTCGCAGGCGGACAGCACGGCGAGGTCGGCGCGCACGTTCATGTTGGCGATCTCCCAGGCCTCGGCGCGGCCGTCGCCCTCGGGCCCGGAGGCGCCGCCGGGTTCGGGAGCCAGGGTCACGAAGGAGTACATCGGGCTGCGCCGGACCAGCTCGCCATGCGTTGCCAGGTGGAGCACGGTGGCCGCCGGCGCTTCCTCCCGAAGGCGGCGTTCGGTCGCATCGGGTCCGACGAACACGCGGCTGGTGCGGCCGTACATCGCTGCCAGGGCGCGCACGCTGCGCGCGGTGGCCGGCAGCGGTCCCACGCCATCGGCTGACGCGGCGGGATCGCCGACGCCGACAAACTGCGGCGGCCTCGTGCTCCGGGTGCGCCTGCGCGACTGGAGCAGGTGCCACGCCGACATGGAGTGCGCAAGGCTCACGGCGCGTTCCTCGATCAGGAACCGGCCGCGCGGCGTGATGAGCGCCTGGAAGGGCATCTCCCACAGCGCCCCGTCGGGCACGACGATCAGTGCCGTCGCGCCCTCCAGATCGCGGTCCGCCTGGCCCAGCAGCAGATCGTAGAGCCCGCGAGCCTCGTTGGCGAAGCCGAGGTCCCGCCGGCTGAGCTGGCCGGCGAAACCGCCGACCCGGCGCTCCAGCCCCGCGGCGTCGATGCCGATCGAGATCAGGCGCAGGCGTGCGGGACCCTGCGCGGCCCGGATGAGCAGCAGCAGCGTCGTTCGCTCGTGGCCCGACATGAACATCGCGACCGCCGTGCCGGGCGCCATCGCCGCGGCGATCTCGTCGTACGGCACCAGGGAGGCATCGGCCCTGGCGAACCGGAGATCGGGGTGCGCGGCGTAGGCCTCGAACCGCCAGGCGTCCTTCGCGCGCCGCGCGCGGGCGAGTTGCTCGTCGAGGTCCCGTGCCCGCGCGGGCTCGCCGCGGGCCGCCGCCCGTTGCGCTGCCAGCGAGGCGATCTCGCGATCGAGCGCCTGCTCGCGCGCGCGCTCGTCGGCGCTGAGTCCGGTGACGATCGGCCGGCCACCGTCCAGCACGTCGAGCAGGACCCGCGCGCGCGCGGCCTCGCTGGCTGCGAAGGCATCGGCCGGGCGGCCCGACGCCGCCTCGAGCGCCGCCAGCTGGTTGTAGGGCTCGGACTTGTCCCGGAAGAACCGCTGGAGGTCCTCGGCGCTTCCGGCCGCACGCGATCGGATGTGCTCGACGACATCGATCGACTCTCGGTACGCCTGGCGGGCGTCGTCGAAGCGGCCGAGGGCGGCGTGGGCGGCAGCCAGCGACGCCCACGCGCTCCACAGGCTGTTGGCCAGCCCGATGCGCTTGGCCAGGTCGACCGCGCGCGCCGAAGCCTCCCGCGCCGGCTCGAACTGGCGCTGCGAAAGGTACGCGTCCGCGAGGGCGATCAGCGCATCGGCCTGGCCGGCGCTGTGGCCGCTGGCCTCATACAGCGCGAGGCTCCTGCGGATCAGCGTGTCCGCCTCGGCCCACTGCCGCCGGTCGGCGGCGATCGCGCCCAGGTTGAGGAGCACCGTGGCCTGGCGCGGCTGCTCGCCGAGCGCCTCCGCCTCGGAGAGCGCCCGACGGAGCACGTCCTCCGCCTCCGCCGTGCGGTGCTCCTCCATCAGGAGGTTGCCGAGGTTGGTGAGCGCGATCGCCTTCGAACGGCCGTTGCCGGTCTGCTCCGAGATGATCAGGGCCTTCTCGTAGTAGTCCCTGGCGAGCTCGATATTGCGCTGGAGGTGGTGCACGATGCCGAGGTTCAGCGTGGTGCTGGCCAGCTCGGCCTTCATGCCGAGCGCCTCCTTCATCGCGAGGCTCCGGGCGAGGTGGTCGGCGGAGGCCCGCAGATCGCCCTGGAGCTGCGCCACGACGGCCAGGTTGTTCAACCCGCGAGCCACGGTTTCCTTGCGCCCGATCTGCTCCGCCGCCGACATCGCCCGCCGGTAGTTCGCCGTCGCCTCGTCGTACCGCCCCTGTTCACGCTGCACGATCCCCAGGTGGTTCGACGCGACGGCCACGATCTCCGGGTCCTTCAGGCGCTCACCTGCCGAGAGGGCCTCGGTCAATGCCGTCTCCGCGGGTGACCAGAGACCTGCCCGGCCCGCGACCGAGCCGATGCGCGTGAGCAGGTTCGCGCGCCCGCGTGCGTCGCCGGTCAGGCCCGCCGCCAGCACCAGCGTCTGCAAGGCGTTCAGCTCGGGCCCGACGTCTCCCCGCGCCGTGCGCGCGTCCAGGGCCTGCAGCACCGCCCGCCGGACGCCGGGCGTCCCGAGATCGGCATGCGCTGTGAGCAAGGCCTCGCGGGCGTCGGCCGTCGCCGCCGCATAGAGCTGCTGCAGGAGGGCGGGGTCGAGCGCAGTCGATTTCGCGCCCGCGCCTTGCCCGGCCGGAGCCTGCCCGGCCAGCGAGGTGATGTGAGCCGAGAGCAGGAGCGCCGTCGCGACGCCGGTCCATCCTCCGGCAAGCGTGCGTGACAAGGGAGACACCTCCGTGCGGGCCGGGCTGCCGGCTGGCGTACTGTCGGCTGTCTGTTTCGAGTCCCGGCACGGACTTTACCACCGCTCCTGACGCGCAAACGCGCGGCGTATGGCCATCCCAGGGGATGGAGTCCATCGGGAGCGCGGCGCCTGACGTGCGGCAGGTGCCGGCCGGGATGACGTCGCTACCGCCCGCATCGGGTTCTCACATCCAGCTCCCGGTCTCTTCGACGCTCCATGCGACAGAACGGACGTGGAAGGGCCGCGTGGAGTTCAGTGCATAACCATCAGCCTCCGACGAGCAGGGTGTCACTCCTGGCGGCCGATCGCACGCGCGGCAATGGCCCGCAGCCACATCCGCCGAATGAGCGCGCTCCCTGGGTAGATAGTCCGCCAGTACGCGGCGAACCGCCTCCGCGCGTCGTCGCTCGACGCCCACACGCGCGTCGTTGTCGTCAACAACGAGCCTCCGCGGCCGTCAGGACGCACGAGGAAGTTCATCGTGGCCAGCGCGAAGCCGGCCGGCCACGGCTGCGTATAGCGATCGGCGGTGAGTTCGCCGCGGGTGCCCGGCGGGGCGACCACGACCGTGCCGACGACCATCTCGGTCGGGGCGCGGTCATGGAGGCGGACGAAGCCGCCGCGCACGGCGACGTCGAGCAGCGGTTCGGCCTCACCGGGCTGGAGGATGCCAGGCGGCAGCGACCGACCGCCGCGACGAATCGACGTGAGCCGGCCAAAGAACCTGATCTCGTCGGCGCGCACCTGGCGAATCGCGTCGTAGACGCGCTCGGCGGGAGCGGCGATGGCGAGTTCGTGCGTCTCGGAGAATTGCCACGCGGGCGCGAAGCGGTCAAGTTGCGTCAGAGGCGTCGCGACGCGAGACTCGGCCGCCGGCAGGAACAGCGCGACCGCGCCGGAGAGGGCGCCGGCCGCGACGATGGCGAGGGCCCGCCAGCGCGTCGGCACGCCGAGGCGGGGGATGGGCCGGACCGTCAGGGCCAGCCCGGCAACCGCGATGACAAGGCTGGTCCAGAGAAGGGCGGATTCCCACATCTTCACGCTCGCGCCGGCACCCGCAAGTATACGACACGGCTCGGGCCCGTTGCGTCCATCAGGCCAGGAACGGCGTGAGGGCACCGCGACGGTGAGCGTATCCTCTCCGGCTCGCGCAGCCGAGTCACGCAGCCGGTGGGGGCGGCCGGCTGAGCGTCACGGAGGAGTCGATCGCCACCGTGGACTCGGGTTACGATGCGAAGTCATTCATGATCAACGTCCGCGTCACGGGCCTGAACGGGGCCTCCCGCGGCCCAGCGTGTCCGCGCCGCAACCGACTCCGCTCGATCTCCGTCAATGAACCGGGAGTACGCATATGCCGCAGTCGCCCCATCTCGTGGCGTTGGTGACCGGGGCGAGCCGCGGCGCGGGGCGGGCCATTGCCGTGGCGCTGGCCGCCACCGGCGCGACCGTCTACGTGACCGGCCGAAGTGTCGACGGGCAGCCCACGACCGATGACGTGCCCGGCACCATCGACGCGACCGCCCGCGCCGTGGCGGCGGCCGGCGGCCGCGGGATCGCGCTGCGCTGCGATCACACGGTCGACGCGCAGGTCGAAGCGGTCATGGCGCGCATTGCGGCGGAGCAGGGGCGCCTGGATCTCCTCGTGAACAACACCTGGGGCGGCTACGAAGATCCGCAATGTCGTCCCGTGCCGCTGGCGCCGTTCTGGACGCAGTCGATCGCGCTCGGCGATCGGATGTTCTCCACGGGGGTCCGAGCGCACCTCGTCGCCAGTCAACTCGCCGTCTCGCTGATGCTGCGCCGCAAGCGAGGGCTCATCGTGAGCACTACCGCGAACGTCGCGGCGCTGCCGTATATGCCCAACCTGTTCTACGACCTGGCGAAGCACACCGTCGCCCGGATGATCTGGGCCATGGCGGAAGAACTCCGGCCGCACGGCATCGCCGCTGTCGCGGTGGCTCCCGGCTTCATGCGGGGGGGGCGCGTGGTGGAGGCCTTCCGCCGGGCCGGGATGGCGTCCGCGCTGGACGGTCCTCACGGGCCGACGGAGACGCCGATCTATCTCGGCCGTGCGATCGTGGCGCTCGCGTCAGACGTACGAGTGATGGCACGCACGGGCCAGATCCTGGAAGCCGGCACGCTCTCCCGGGAGTACGGGTTCACCGACGAGAATGGCACGCAGCCGCCGCCGTTCAGGGTTCCGTCCCCGCAGGCAGCCACGTGAGCCACAATCCCGCTCGTGACTCCCCGGCCGTCCCAGGTGTCCGCATTGCCGTCGGCCTCATCGTCGGTCCACGACCTCGTGGTGACGCTGGCGGCCGACGCGATCCGCGCGCACTACGAGTCCCGACTGGTTTCCCTCGCGGTCTTCGGATCGGTGGGCCGGGGAACCGCGCGCGACAACTCGGACGTCGACCTGCTGCTCATCGTCACCGATCTGCCGCGCGGACGCGTGGCCCGGGCCGAAGAGTTCTTGGCGGTGGAGCGGACGGTCGTCGCCGCGCTTCCCGGCGCGCCGGCGCTGTCGCCGGTGTTCAAGACACCGGCTGAGGCGCAGGCCGGGAGCCCGCTTTTCCTCGACATGATCGACGATGCGCGCATCCTCGTGGATCGGGACGGCTTCCTGGCTGCCGTGCTCGCCAGGTTGGCTGGCCGCCTGCTGGAGCTTGGATCCAGGCGCGTCTGGCAGGACGGCTGGTGGTACTGGGACCTGAAGCCGGACTATCGGCCCGGGGAGGTCTTCGAGTTGTGACCAACGGGACACTGGCATACACCACGATGGCCTGACCGCGGGCTCTTCTCCCGCACGACGGTCCGGCGCACCGGGCGGGTGGCGCCGGGGCTGCTCAGATTCCGCGCGGCCATCGGTGCCTCGCTGTCGTCCGGGGTGCAGGCTGGCGAAGATCGGAACCCTGTGGCGAGCTCGATGCGGACCGGCTGCGCCGGCGGCACATCGTACAGCGATTCAGCCGGGCGCAGGAATCCCCGGGCGCAAAACGGGCCCGCGGATGCACTATATGGGTGAACGCGGGCGGCCGCGGGACCCGATGCACGGCGAACCCGATCGGTACTACGTTGAGCGCTGTCTCGACGGGCATCCCGACGACTTCCGCCAACTCGTGCTGCGCTACCAGAAGCCCCTGCTGGCCGGCATCCGCTGCCGCCAGGCGCGGTTCGACGAGGCCGAAGACGCCGCGCAGGAGGCGTTCGTCCGGGCGTTCGCCGGCCTGGCGACCTTGAAGAAGCCCGACTCGTTCTTCTCCTGGCTGCTGGGCATCGCCTACCGCGTCCTGTTGGAACGCGCGCGCCAGGATCGGCGCGACCGGGCGGGCCTCGCCCGGATGGCAGCGGACACGCTGGCCGCGGGGGG
>VGXH01000063.1 GCA_016873405.1 bacterium | reverse complement strand
GCGCCGTGGCGCGATCGGGGCGCCCGTCCGCCATCGCGTCATGTCAGACCGCCATCAAGACTCTGCCAGATCGACATGTTTGGCCGCCCATTCCCTGACACCCTGGCGGTACGCCGCCAGGACGGCGAGGTTCATCAGGCGGCAGTACAGGCCGAACGCCGGGGGCCGGGAGCCCCGACCCAGGGGCCAGCGGCGCAGGAGGTCCGGCAGCGGGCGGACCAGCCCGGCGTCGAGGCAGGCGCGCAGCACGCGCGTCGTGGCGCCCGGCGCCCCCTGCCCGGCCCCGTCCAGCACGTGGTGCATGGACATCTCCCGCAGGCGGGCCGGATGACCGGCCGCCAGGCGCTGCAGCGAGCCGTGCCCGCACTCGCGGCGCTTGGCCAGCAGCTGGTCCAGCGTGTGGTGGTGCACGTGCACCGGCACGGGCGCAGGCAGGCAGCGGAAGCGGACCCCGGCCTGGTCCTCCAGCCGGAAGGCGACCTCCATGTCCTCGAATCCGTAGGAGCCGAACCCCTCGTCGAAGCCGCCGATCGCCGCGAACGCCTCGCGGGGCACCGAAGCGTTCTGGGTCACGAAGTAGCGGGCGGGCGCCGGTCCCGGCGGCAGCTTCGCGACGCCGCGCGTGTCCAGGTAGCGCAGGTGCGGGGCGTCGACGAGTTCGGGCGCGGTCACCGCGAGGCCGATCACCCCGTCGCCCGGGTGTCTGCGCAGCAGGTCCAGGTGCGCGGCCAGCAGGCCCGGCGGCGCGACGATGTCGTCGTCCAGGAAGAGCAGCCAACGCCCGCGGGCGGCCGCGGCGCCCAGGTTGCGCGCGCGCGCGCGGCCCACGTTGGCCGGCGGGGTGACCACGCGCAGCGGCGGGCCGGCTTCGCCGCCTTGGCCCGCCAGCCAAGCGCCGGTGTCGTCGGTGGAGCCGTCGTCGACGACCACCATCTCCCACGGCGTGTCCGACGGCAGCTGCTGCCGACGCAGCGCCGCCAGCGTCCGCTCCAGCAGCGGGCGCTTGTCGCGCGTCGGCGTGACGACCGAGAGGATCACGGGCGGCCCGCCTCCGGTCGGCGCAGAACCGCCAGGCTGGCGTCGGCGGGCCACGGCGCCCCCGTCAGCAGGTGCGCGAAGACGGCGTCGACCAGCCGCATGTTCCCGGCGAAGCCGGCGTGGCGCCGCGCGACCGCGAGGGCTCCGTCGCCCAGCCCCCGCCGCAGCGCGCCGTCGCCGGCCAGGCGCAGCATCGCCGCGGCCAGCGCCGCGACGTCCCGCGGCGGCACCACCAGCCCCGAGACGCCGTCCTGCACCCACTCGCGGGCCGAGGCCAGGCTCGACACGATCGCCGGCCGGGCGGTCGCCAGGGCTTCCAGCAGGCTGACGGCGGTGGCGTCGACCGAGGGCACCGAGATGAAGGCGTCGCAGGCCCGCAGCGCGACGGCGAACTCGTCGTGCGGGAGCCGGCCGGCGACCACCGCGCGGCCCTCGAGCCCGGCCTGTCTGACCAGCGCGGCGAACGGCGCCGGATCCCCCTCGTAGCCGCTGAAGAGGAAGCGCGCGCGCGGTTGCTCGGCGGCCACGCGGGAGGCCGCCGCGATCACGATGTCGATGTTGTAGTACGGCTGCGTGTAGCTGCGCGGCGAGAAGAACACCAGATCGTCGGGCGCGAATCCGCGGGCGGCGCGCCAGTCCGGCTCCGCGCCGGGCCGGAAGACGTCGAAGTCGACGCCCCACAGCACGCGGAAGCTGCGCGCCGGATCGGCGCCCAGCGTCGCGGCCACGGCCAGAATGTCGGCCGAGTCGCCGGTCAGCGCGTCGCAGCCGCGCAGCGCCGCGCGCGCGAGCCGGTTCTTCACCGCGCTCTCGAACGGCGTCACGTAGACGTCGTCGCCCCAGACCGTCAGCACGTTCGGGTGGAAGCCGCTGAAGCGCCCCCAGTAGCCGTAGCCGGTCAGGAAGTGCGTGTTGAGCAGGTCCGGACGCAGGCGCCGCAGCAGCCCCCGCACCGCGACCAGCGACGCGGCGTAGCGCAGCGGCTTGGGTCCGGCTCCCCGCCGGATGTCGTGCACGGTCACGCCCGGCACGTCCCCCGGCTGCACGGTCAGCAGGTGGCAGTCGTGTCCCTGGTCGGCGAACCAGCGGATCCAGCGCTCGGTGTGGATGTGGCGGCCGATGGACAGGAAGGCCAGGCGCACGCGGGATTCCCCCTGGGCTGCGGTGGGTGCCGGCGGCGCGCCGGAGGCCGAAGCGGCCGGCGCCGCCGGAGGCGCCGCTCATGGTGCCGGGAGCCGGACTCGAACCGGCACGGAGCGTGCTCCGAGGGATTTTAAGTCCCTTGCGTCTACCCGTTTCGCCATCCCGGCCCCGGACGCGGTCGCCGTCGCCGATGCCATCATCGGGACCGCCGGCGCCGCTGTCAATCGCCGGGCCGGCGGGCGCGTGGCGGGACCTCCGCGCCGGGCACGAAAAAACGGCCCCCGGGGGCCGTGGTTCGGATGGAGGCGGCACCCGGACTCGAACCGGGGATAACGGTTTTGCAGACCGTCGCCTTAGCCTCTTGGCTATGCCGCCTCCGTAGCGGGCAAGTATGTCCGCTGGCGCCGACCGTGTCAACCGGACCGGCGGATTCCGGACCGCCGCGCCCGCGCCGCCCCCGGACGCGACGGGGAGGACCCTGTGGTCCTCCCCGCGGCAGATCGATGGAGCGGGCAACGAGACTCGAACTCGCGACATCTACCTTGGCAAGGTAGTGCTCTACCAACTGAGCTATGCCCGCTCGCAAGGCGCAGTACAGATAATAGCCTGCCGGCCCCTTGTCAAATCGATTCTCGACCTCCACCCAGCAACTCGCGGTAGAGGGCGGCCGTTTGCGCCGCCACCTGGTCCCAGTCGTAGGCGTCGCGAACGTGCCGTCGGGCCGCGTTCCCGAGCTCGTCCCGGCGCGCGGGGTCCCCCAGGAGCGCGGCCAGTTCGCGCGCCAGGTCGGCCGTCTCACCGCTGCGGAAGGTGGCCACGCAACCGCCGCCCGCCTCGACGTTCGGCGGGATGTCGCTGACCAGGCAGCAGCGCCCGTGGCCCATCGCCTCCAGCAGCGTGATCGACAGACCCTCCAGGGTCGAGGGCAGCACCATCACGGCCGCGCCCTCGTAGAGGGCGGCCAGGTCCTCCCCGTGCACATAGCCCGTGAACACGGACCCCGTCCCGGCGTCACGTCGCAGACGCTCCGCATAGCCGTCGGTGAATCCAGCTCCGCCGGCGACGACCAGTTGGTGCGACGCGCGCAGCGCGTCCGGGAGCAGCCGCCAGGCTTCCAGGAGCAGGTGGCAGCCCTTCTCGGGCACGAGGCGCGCGACGAACAGCGCGTAGGGCCCCCCGATCCCCAGACGCAGCCGGCGTTCCCGCGCCGCGGCGCGCCGTTCCGCAGTCGGCTCCGGCGGGATGTCGATCCCGTTCGGGATGTAGCGGGCCGCGCGGCCGTGGGCCGTCCGGTAGTGCTCGGCCAGGGCCCGCGAGACGACGATCGTGCGGTCCGGCAGAGCCGCGCTGGCGACCTCGCCCAGCCGCAGCACCGCGCGCGCGACCGGGCCCCATTTCGCGCGCTGCCAGTCCAGGCCGTGCACGGTGACCACCGTCCGCCGCCGGCCGAGCCG
Organism: bacterium; assembly: GCA_016873405.1. Next base: position 4,717 of record VGXH01000063.1, on the reverse strand, counting down.
GCGCGCGACGCCGGCCAGGAGGCCCGGGCCGAGCGCATGGTAGTGCACGATCGGCGCCGGCCGCCGCAGCGCGTCCAGCGTGCAGGCCAGGGTGTGGCTGATGGCGTCGAGGTGCTTGGTGGGGATCGAGCCGACGCGCCGGACGGCGACCCCGGGCAACCCCGAATCGCCATCCAGCGCGCTGTAGTGCGGGCGGCTGTAGATGTCCACCGCGAAGCCGTGGGCCGGCAGGCGCGCCGCCAGTTCGGCCACGTGGCGTTCGATCCCGCCATGCACGGGCGGGTAGCCCTTCTGGCCGATCATGGCGACGCGGACCAGTCCCTCCGGCACGCGCGTCCCCCCGTTCGCGCCCAGGCCGGGCGTCAAGCCAGGCGTCACGTCAGGCGTCACGTCAGGCGTCACGTCAGGCGTCAGGCCAGGCGTCAAGTCAGGCGTCGTAACTCAGGTCGATGCGCCGTCCGCTCTCCTTCATCGAGCGGCAGGCGCCCCCCAGCACCTGCACCACGCGCAGGCCGTGCTCGCCGGAGCTCAGCGGCGTCGCGGTGCCCCGGATCAGGTCCAGGAAGTGCGCCGTCTCGGCCTTGAGCGGCTCGACCGTGTCCAGGCGCGGGATGAACACGTCGCCCGAGCGGTACAGCAGCTGGAACTCGCCGAAGTTCTCGTAATGCGGCTGCACGTCCACGCCCTTGTCGTAGACGCGGATCTTCTCCGCCGGCGAGACGTCGTCGTAGACCAGCATCTTGCGGCTGCCCACGAACGTGCAGAGGCGGATCTTGTTCGGGTCCAGCCAGCTGACATGGATGTGCACGAGCCGTCCGCCGGGGTACTCGAGCGTGACGAAGGCCACGTCCTCGATGCCCAGTTCCTTCTGCACGTAGCAATGCCCGAGGGCGCTGACCGACACCGGATCGGCGCCGAAGAGGTGGTTCAGCATCGCCACGTCGTGCGGGGCCAGATCCCAGACGACGTTCGCGTCCTTCTGGAAGATGCCCAGGTTCACGCGGGAGATGTTGACGTAGTAGATCTCGCCCAGCTCGCCGGCTTCCATCAGGGTCTTGATCTTCCGCACCGCCGGCGTGAAGATGAAGGTGTGCCCGACCATCAACTGCAGGCCGCGCTCGCGGGCCAGGCGGTTGAGCGTCCGGCAGTCGGCGCCGGTCGTGGCCATGGGCTTCTCGAGGAAGAGGTGCTTGCCCGACTCGAGGACTTCGCGCCCGAGCGGGAAGTGCGTGGACATCGGCGTCGCCACGACGACCGCCTGCACCTCCGGATCCTCGAGCATCTCGCGGTGGTTGCGGACCTTCTTCGCCTGCGGGTAGAGCAGCCCGACGTGATTCAGGCGCTTCTCGTCCACGTCGGAGATATACGCCAGCTGGGCCCCCTGCTGCGCCGCGAAGTTGCGGATCAGGTTCGGTCCCCAGTAGCCGCAGCCGATGACACCCAACTTGATCATGCCCGCCCGCCTTCCTTGCGCGGTCGCGGACGCCGGCCCCCGCGGGGCGAGCGCGCATCGACCGGCCGTTCGTGGACCCGATTCCCCAAGCAGATTGGACCGCATCCCGCCGGCGGTCAAGCGCTGGTCGCGCCCGGCCGCAGCGGGCGGATCAGTACCCCCCGGTGCCCCGCAGGACGACCGGGACGGTCCTGGCGATGATGGCCAGGTCGCGCCGGAACGACCACTCGTTGATGTAGCGGATGTCCAGGCGGACCATGTCGTCGAAGCTGACCGAGCTGCGGCCGGAGATCTGCCACAGGCCGGTCAGGCCGGGGACGGCCTTCAGCCGCTCCATGTGCCACGGCTGGTAGCTTTCGATCTCGTAGGCGATGGGGGGGCGCGGGCCCACCAGCGACATCTCGCCCTTGACGATGTTGATCAGCTGCGGCAGCTCGTCGAGGCTGGTCCGGCGCAGGAAGGCGCCGATCGGCGTGATGCGCGGATCGCGCTTGAGCTTGAAGACCTTCTCGCCCGCGTTGGAGGCGGCGCAGCCGCTCTCGTCGCCGGCGATGAACATCGCAGCGAACTGGCGGTGGATCGTGTCATCGCTGTTGTGGACCATCGAGCGGAACTTGTAGAACTTGAACGGGCGGCCGTCACGTCCGAGGCGCTCCTGCGCGAAGAACACCGGGCCTGGGCTGCTGCGCCTGATGAGGATCGCGAAAAGCAGGAACAAGGGCGACATCGCGGCCAGGGCCAAGCCCGCCAGGAGCAGGTCGAGCCCGCGCTTGAGGCGGCCCTGGCCGCCGTAGTAACGCGTGGTGTCCGCGGGAATGAAGAGCCGGGGCGTGCCGACCGCAAACGCGCCGCCAACGACCGCAACCGCTGCCGCGTCTTCCTTCATGGTGCACTATCTCCCTTTGCCGAAGCAAAGACGTTGTAGGTGGCCCTGAAAGGCTGAGAACGCGTTAGCGATGTTCCATGCGGTCCCTTCGTTGGTCATCCCGCCGCGCGGCCGCTCCCTCGGGGCGATCTGCCGCCGGCATTTATCCGGGGAACCTGATGATAGCACCTTTGCTGCGAATTCGTCCAGCCCCAAATGGATTTTTTTCATGTGGTCCGCCCCCCGCGCGCCCCGGCCCCGGGCGCGCGTCGGGGCCGCAGGTAAGGGCATTCAAAATCAACAACCTGACGCCGGGCAGGATTTCCTTTTGCCTAAGCCGGAGTGGCCCTCTATCGTAAACCGTTCCCGGCCACGAGGGCCGGGCAACCCGAGAGGAGCGAGAGCAATGGCTGAGCAGCGCAAGATCCAGCCGGCCACCGGGAAGCTGGGCGTCCTGACCCCCGGCATGGGCGCGGTATCGTCCACCTTCATGGCCGGGGTGCACGCGATCCGGGCCGGCCTGCGCAAGCCCATCGGCAGCACCACGCAGATGGGGCACATCCGTCTCGGCAAGCGCACGGAGGACCGCCAGCCCCTGGTCAAGGACTTCGTCCCCCTGACCGCCCTGGAGAACCTCGAGTTCGGCGGCTGGGACATCTTCGACGTCTCGTGCTACGAGGCCTCGCTCACGGCCGGGGTGCTGGAGAAGGACCTCCTGGAGGCGATCCGCCCCCAACTCGAAGCCATCCGCCCCATGAAGGCCGTCTTCGACCAGCACTATGTCAAGAAGCTCAGCGGCAGCCATGTCAAGAAGGCCGCCAACAAGATGGAACTGGCCGAGGCCCTCATGCAGGACATGGCGGACTTCAAGAAGAGCCGCGGCTGCGACCGCCTGGTGATGGTCTGGTGCGGCTCGACCGAGATCTACATGCAGCGCGGCGAGGTCCACCAGACGCTGGCCGCCTTCGAGAAGGGTCTGCGCGAGAGCCATCCCGACATCCCGCCCTCGATGATCTACGCCTATGCCGCCATCAAATCCGGCGTGCCCTACGCCAACGGGGCGCCCAACCTGAGCGCCGACGTGCCGGCGCTCGAGAAGCTGGCGCTCGACACCGGCGTCGGCGTCAGCGGCAAGGACTTCAAGACCGGTCAGACGCTCATCAAGACCGTGCTGGCCCCGGCCTTCAAGGCCCGGCAGCTGGGCGTCGCCGGCTGGTACTCGACGAACATCCTGGGCAACCGCGATGGCGAGGTGCTGGACGATCCCGAGTCGTTCAAGTCGAAGGAAGAGACGAAGCTCGGAGTGCTCGACGCCATCCTGCAGCCGGATCTGTACCCCGACCTCTACGGCACCCTGTACCACAAGGTGCGGATCAACTACTACCCGCCGCGCGGCGACAACAAGGAAGGCTGGGACAACATCGACATCTTCGGCTGGTGCGGTCGGCCGATGCAGATCAAGGTCGACTTCCTCTGCCGCGATTCGATCCTGGCCGCGCCGCTCGTGCTGGACCTGGCCCTGCTGCTGGACCTCGGCGCGCGCGCCAAGCTGCCCGGCGGCGTGCAGGAGTGGCTGTCGTTCTATTTCAAGAGCCCGGTGGTGCCGTCCAGCCCGGCCGGCCTCTACGCCGAGCACGACCTGTTCATCCAGCAGACGAAGATGAAGAACACCCTGCGCTGGATGATGGGCGAGGAAGTCATCACCCATCTCGGGCAGGACTACCAGGCGGAGTAGCGGGCCGCGTCGCCCGGGAGCAGCGATGGACCCGGATCTGGACATCCGCTGGGAAGCGCGGCCGGTCGGCCCGCTGCAGATGAACGCGGTGCTGCTGACGGCGCCGGCGACCGGCGAGGCGGTGCTGGTCGATCCGGGCGACGAGCCCGAGCGGTTGATCGCCTGGGTCCGGGAGAGCGGGTGCCGGCTGGTGGCCCTGGTGGCCACGCACGGCCACTTCGATCACGTGGGCGCCGCCGCCGCCGTCGGCAGCGCCTTCGGTCTTCCCCTGCGCTGCCATCCCGGCGATGTGCCGCTGATCCGCCAGATGCCGCTCATCCAGCAGGCGTACGGTTTCCCGCCGACGGCCGTCCCGGAATTGCAGCCCGACCTGGTCGACGGGGCGCGCGTGACGATCGGCGGCGGCTGGCTCGAGGTGGAACACATCCCGGGCCACGCCGCCGGCCAGGTCATGTTCAAGCTGCCGGGCGTGGCGCTGGTGGGCGATTGCCTGTTCGCCGGCTCGGTCGGGCGCACCGACCTGCCCGGCGGCGACTACGCCACCCTGGAAAAGAGCATCCGGGAGCGCATCTACGCGCTCCCGGACGCGACGATCGTCGTCTGCGGACACGGCCCGGACACGACCGTGGGGCGCGAACGCGCCACCAACCCGTTCGTGCGCGGC
>VGXH01000062.1 GCA_016873405.1 bacterium | reverse complement strand
TGTTCATCGCGTTCCAGCGCTACGACGGCGCGGGCGGGGTCGTCGTCGTCGCGGCCAGCTTCGCGAACGGCGACCACGCCTCCTACCGCATCGGGATCCCGACCGGCGGCAACTGGACGGAGGTCCTCAACAGCCGGGACGCCGCGTACGGCGGCAGCGGCCCGACCAACCCCGGGACGCTCACGGCCAGCGCGGTCCCCTACGACGGCTTCGGGCACTCGCTGGACATCGCGCTCCCGGCGATGGGGGTCGTCGTCCTCTCGAACGCCGCGGTCACCGGCGTGGCCGGGGACGAGGTCCGCGCCTCGCTCGGCCTTCGCCCGCCGCACCCGAACCCGTCCGCGGCCGGGGTCCGCATCGCGTTCGACCTTCCGGCGGCCGGGTGGGCGCGGATCGCGGTCTACGACGTCGCCGGGCGTCTCGTGCGGACCATCGCCGACGGCGTGCACCGCGCCGGCGCCGGCGAGGTTGCCTGGGACGGCGCGGACGGGGATGGCCGCCCGGTCGCCGCGGGCGTCTACATGGTCAGGGTCGAGAGCGGGGACGAAGCCGCGCTGAGGAAGGTGATCCTGCTGAGGTGATTCGGGGCGCCGCCGCGGTCGGTTCGGCGTTCCCGCGCGCTCAGGCGCGCGGGTCGTCCGGCCGCACGAAGCCGTCGTCGCCGTCGTCCCGGCGCCGCTCCTTCAACTCCCGCAGCATCCGGCGCACGTCGCGCGTGCCGCCGATCGTGAACCAGACCATCACCAGCGTCGAGATCGCCAGCTCGATCCAGAACCGCGTGTGCCAGAAGCGCAGCCACTGCGTGTCGTAGCCGGACCAGCCGCCGTCGGACAGGCGCCGCGTCAGGAAGAAGACGGTGCCGACGGCGAAGACGAGCATCCAGCCCAGGTTCCAGCTCCAGGTCGCGACGTAGAGGACTTTGTCGCGGCGCCCGAATTCGTCGGTGATGCCCAAGGCGCGCCAGCCCCGCGAGACGGCCTGCCCCGTGCCCTCGTCCTCGCCGGCGACGGCCCACGGGCCGCGGTGCAGCAGGCGGTCCAGGTCGAAGCGCCGGCGGCGCACCGCCTGCTGGCCCAGCGAGACGGCGACATAGACGACGGCGCAGACCCACATCGACCAGCCCCACACCTGCTGGCCGTTGGGCAGGTGCGCATCGACCCAGGCGGCCCAGGCCTCGGCGCGAGCGGCGCCGGCCAGGTCGAGCAACCCCCAGAAGGCCGTGCCCGTCTCGTGCCAGGCGCGCTTGGCTTGCTCGAGGACGAATCCCGCCATCGTCAGCGCGACGCCGGAGACGCCGGCCGCCCAGGCGGCGGCCGTGGTGCCCCAACGCGTGTAGAGGCCGCCGATGATCACGGCTCCGGACCAGCCCGCGAAGATGGCGCCCGTCAGCGCGAAGAACAGCAGGATGGCCTGGCTCTGTCGGTAGAAGAGACTGAACAGGAACGCGAACAGCGCCACGCCGACCACGGCCAGCCGCAGCGTGAGCAGGTGCGCGGATGGCGACAGCGGCCGCTTGCGCACCGGCAGCACGACGTCCTGCACGAAGATGCTGCTCCACGAGTGCATGTAGGTGTTCAGGGTGCTGATCGAGGCGCCCAGCATCAGCGCGGCGAATGTGCCCAGCAGGCCCGGCGGCAGCAGCGCCGCCAGGGTCAGCGGCCCGCGCATCTGCGCGCGCAGCGCCTCGTTGCCGATGCCGTCCAACTGCGTCTGCACGCCGCCCGCCAGGTCCGCCCAGTCGGGGTGGCGCAGCACGGTGAAGATCAGGATCGGCACGAAGGTCATGAACATGCCCTGGCCGATGCCGCGCCACATGCCCAGCACGTTGCCCATCTTGCCCTCGTGGGCCGAGCGGGCGGACGTGTTGTAGGCCTGCGTGCCCTGCCAGGACATCGCCCCGTAGAACAGGCCCAGCACGCCGATCAGGAAGTAGGTGACGTTGAAGTCGGCGACGTAGCCCGTGTCGAAGGGGTTGATCTTCGAGAGACCCGGCGGCGCCTGCATCATCACCGTCGCGACATCGTCCCAACCCACCTTCAGCATGAGCCAGGCGGCCAGCACCAGGAAGGCGACGTAGGCGAAGACGCCCTGCACGAAGTCCGTCACCAGCACCGAGACGTGGCCGCCCTGCAGGATGAACCACACCGCCGAACCCAGCGTGACCAGCATGATGAAGGGGTACATCGGGATCGCCAGCGGCCCCAGGTGCCACGTCTCCGGCAGGCCCAGGTAGTGGATGAAGAAGCGCGCCTCGACCGCCGGGAAGATGCCGAAGTTGATCAACCCGGCGCCGAAGGCCACGCTGCCGGCGAAGATGCGGAAACGCCGGCTGTAGCGGCGCTCGAAGAACTCCGACAGCGTCAGGGCGCGCGTGCGCCGGAAGCGGTAGTTCACCCAGCCGGTCACCGTCACGATCGTCATGAACAGCGACATGCTCAGGCCCCACCAGCCCATGGCGAAGCCGGCTTCGTAGCCCATCTCGAGGTTGGCGACGATGGTGATGCCGCCGATGGCGGCGATGCCGGCCGAGACCGTCAGCAGGTAGCGCCCGGCGCTGCGGCCGGCCGCCAGGTAATCGGCCACCCCGCGCATGTGGCGGCGCGTCAGCAGCAGCGAGCCCATGATGGTCGCGTACATCGCGGCCAGGAGAAGCCAGTCCAGCGTGGTCAAAACAGGCGCGGCTCCTCGAGGCGGGGTGAGTCGCCCAGCGTGTGGCCCTCGAGCCGCAGGAGGCGCGCCTTGGTGTCGATGCCGCCGGCGAACCCGCCCAGCGAGCCGCCGCGCCCGATCACGCGGTGGCAGGGGACCAGGATCGGCAGCGGATTGCGCCCGGCGGCCTGACCCACCGCTCGCGTGGCCGTCGGCTTGCGCAGGGCGCGCGCCACCTCGCCGTACGTCCTCAGTTTCCCGTAGGGGATCCGCAGCAGCTGCTGCCAGACGCGGCGGTCGAAATCGGTGCCGTGGAGGTCCAGCGGGATCGTGAACTCCCGGCGACCGCCCACGAAGTACTCGGCCAGCTCGTCGCGCAGCGCGGCGAACGCGTCCGGATCCTCCTTCACCGCGACGTCGGGGCCGAACTGCTGCCGGGCCACGGCATGGGCCTGCGTATGGTACTCCCAGGCGCGCGGCAGGAACTCCAGCCGCGACAGGCCGACGGGCCCCGCCACCGCCAGCAGCGGGTCCAGCGCCGTTCGCAGGAGCGTGTAGCGCACCATGTTGCGATCGTACCACCGCCGCCGGGGCGGCGCACGGGAAATCAGGCCTGCCGGCGGCCGCCGGCGGGCGGCGTCAGAGGGCCGTTGCGCGCCCGTCCGCGGACCGCTAACCTGAAACCGGACCCGGGTCCGGCCCGTACCTCCCACCCGGACCCCGGCCGCGCGCCGCCCAGCCGGCCCGCGCGACCACCGACCACGCCTCCCGCCAGCGCGAAGGGATCGAGCCGTGAATCTCCGCCATCTGCTTGCCGTCCTGCTGCCGGCGGCCCTGCTCGCCGCGGCGGCCCCCGCCGTTCCGGCGGCGGCCCCGGCCTTCGACGTGCCCGACCTGAAGTTCGAGAAGTACACCCTGCCGAACGGCCTCGAGGTGATCCTGCACGAGGACCACACCCTGCCCACCGTGGCGGTGAACGTGTGGTACCACGTCGGCTCCAAGGACGAGAAGCCGGGCCGCACCGGGTTCGCGCACCTGTTCGAGCACATGATGTTCCAGGGCTCGCTGAACCACGACCTGGACTACTTCCTGCCCCTGCAGAAGGTGGGCGGGCAGGTCAACGGCTCGACGAACAACGACCGCACCAACTACTGGGAGAACGTCCCGGCCGACCAGCTGGAGCTGGCCCTGTTCCTGGAGTCCGACCGCATGGGCTGGCTGCTGCCGGCGATGACGCAGGAGAAGCTCGACAACCAGCGCGACGTCGTGAAGAACGAGAAGCGCCAGGGCGAGAACCGGCCCTACGCCAAGAGCCGCGACCTGCTGCTCGAGCTGATGTACGACGTGGGGCATCCCTACCGCTGGTCGGTGATCGGCAGCATGGACGACCTCTCGGCGGCCTCGCTGGAGGACGTGTCGGAGTTTTTCCGCCTCTACTACGCGCCGAACAACGCCTCGCTGTGCGTGGCCGGGAGCTTCGATCCGGCGCAGGCGAAGGAGTGGATCGCGAGGTACTTCGGGCCCATCCCGCCGGGCCGCCCGGTCGACCGGCTGGAGGGCTGGATCCCCCGCCTTGACGGCGAGCGCCGAGCCGTGGCCGAGGACGCCGTCGAGCTGCCCCGCCTCTACATGCAGTGGCACTCGCCGGGCTGGTACCAGGCCGGCGACGCCGAGTTCGACGTGCTGGCGGAGCTCGTCGCCTCGGGCAAGACCTCGCGGCTCTACAAGTCGCTCGTCTACGAGAAGCGCATCGCCCAGGACATCTCCTCCATGCAGTCTTCGCGCGAGATGAGCGGCACCTTCGGCATCACGGCCACGGCGGCGCCCGGCCATGACCTGGCCGAACTGGAGGCGGCCATCGACGCCGAGCTGACGCAACTGCTGGCCAAGGGCGTCATGAAGGATGAGGTCGACCTGGCGCGCACGCGGCTGCGCTCGGGCGCCGTGCGCGAGCTGCAGCAGGTGGGCGGCTTCGGGGGCAAGGCCGACCGGCTGAACCGCTACAACGTGCTGGTGGACGACCCGGGCTACCTGAAGGCCGACCTGGCGCGCTACGACGCGGCCGACGTGGCCTCGGTCAATGCCTGGCTGCGGCGCTTCGTCGACCTGGAGCGGCGCGCCGTGCTGTGGATCGTGCCGCAGGGCAAGCTGGCGGCGGCGACGGCGACCGGCGACCGCTCGGCGCTGCCCGCCGGCGGCGCCACGGTGTCCTTCGCGCCGCCGGCGGTGCAGGAGGCCACGCTGCCCAACGGCCTGAAGCTGTACCTGGTGGAAAAGCACGAACTGCCGCTGGTCGAGACGCGCCTGATCGTCAGCGCCGGCTGGGCCGACGACCCGCTGGACCGGCTGGGGACCGCGGTCCTGACGGCCGACATGCTGGACGAGGGCGCCGGCAAGCGCGATGCCCTGGCCCTGTCCGCGGCAGTCGAAGCGCTGGGCGCCGAGCTGCGCACGAGCAGCAACTTCGACGGCACGCAGGTCTCGCTCAACGTCCTGCGCGGGCAGCTCGACGCCGGCCTGGACCTGCTGGGGGACGTCGTGCTGCGTCCCACCTTCCCGGAGGCGGAGTTCGAGCGCCTGCGCCAGAATTACCGCGGCCGCCAGAAGCAGGAAGCCGTGCAGCCGCAGGCCCAGGGCCTCAACGAGTTCCAGCGCCGCTGCTTCGGCGAAGGGCATCCGTACGCGCAGCCGGCGTCGGGCGTCGGCACGCCGGAGTCGCTGGCGGCGCTGACGCGGACGGACCTGCGCACGTTCCACGGCACCTGGTTCGTGCCGGGCAACGCGGCGGTCGTCATCGTCGGCAACCTGGGCCTGGCGGAGGCCACGGCGGCGGTGGGCCGCGTGTTCGGCGGCTGGAGGAACGCGCCGCTGCCCGCGCGCGTGCCCCTGCCCGCGCCCGACTACCGCGGCCCGCGCCTGGTCGTGATCGACCGCCCGGGCGCGCAGCAGAGCCAGGTGCTCGGCGGCTACGTCGGCATGGCGCGCGGCGACGCCGACCACACCGCCTTCGAGGTCGTCAACTCGGCCTTCGGCGGCCAGTTCGCCTCGCGGATCAACCTGAACCTGCGCGAGGACAAGGGCTATACCTACGGTGCGCGCTCGCAGCTGGCGTCGTATCTCCACGCCGGGGTCTTCATGATGACGGCGCCGGTGCAGACGGACGCCACGGCGGCGTCGGTGCGCGAACTGCTGGCGGAGATGGCGGCGATCCGGGGCGAGCGCCCGCTGGCCGGCCAGGAGCTGGCCGACAGCCGCGCCCGGCTGGTCCAGGGCTTCCCGCAGAGGTTCGAGACCTACGGCGGCACCGCGCGCCAACTGGCCGACCTGCTCCTGGCCGGACTGACGCCGGCCGAATGGCAGCAGTACCGCGGGCGCATCGAGAGCCTGGGCGAGGACGACCTGGTCAGCGTGATCGCGCGCCACGTGGATCCGTCGCGCGTGGTCTGGGTCATCGTGGGCGATTGGGCCGCGATCAAGGATGACCTGGGCGAGCTGGGTCTGGGCGAGGTCGAGGTCGTGGGCACGCCGCGGTCCTGACCGGGCCGTTGCCGCTGAGGTCCGCGCCGGCGCCGCGGGGCGTCCGGTTGCGACGGCCGGGGGCCACGGGTAACGTGGCCCCCATGCTTCTGGCGCACCCCAGCCACCGTGTCCGCCGGGCCCCGGCCCGGCCGGGAATGCTGCTGCCGGCGGTGCTGGCGCTGGCGGCGCTGACCGCCTGCGCGCGCGCGCCCGGCGACGGTTCCGCCGCCCGCTCCGACGAGGCCGCCCGCTCCGACGAGGCCGCCACCATCGACCAGGACCGGGACGGCCTGCCCGCCCTGCCGCCGGTCACGATGTCCGCCGCGGCCGAACCCGGGCCGGCGGCGCCCGGCGCCACGCTCACGCTGCTGTGGACCTTCCGCCCGGCCCCGGGCTGGCACCTGTACGGGAACGTCCGCAACGATTCCGGGTTCGCCCCGCGCCAGCGCCTGCAGTTGCCCCCGGGCTGGACGGCCGGGCCGCTGCTGTGGCCGCCGCCCGCGCGCCACCTGTCGGCCGGCGACATCCTCGATCATGTGTACGAGGGAGAGCTGGTGCTGCTGCAGGATGTCGCCGTGCCGGTCGCGACATCGCCGGGCCGCGTCGCGCTGAGTGCGCGCTGGGAATGGCTGGCCTGCCGCGACAGCTGCGTGCCGGGACGGGACTCGCTGTCGGTGACGGTGGACGTGGGCTCGGCGGCGGCCGCGGCCGCGCCGTCGGCCCGCCTGGCGGGCGCGCGGGCGAAGCTGCCGCGACCGCTGCCGGCAGGGCTGGTCAAGGTCGAACTGGACGGAGCGACGGCCAGGATCAGGCGCACGGACGGGCAGGCCGGCAACCTGGTCTTCGTGCCGGCGCTCGATTGCGGCGAACTGGCCGACGCGCTGCGCGAGGGCGCCGGGGCCGAGCTGTCCCTGCGTCTGCTGCCGGCCGACGGCCGCGTGGGGCCGCTGCGCGGCCTGTTGCTGGTCGAAGGCGCCGGGCCGGGCGCCGGAGCCTATGTCCTGGATGTTCCCGCGGTCCCTTGGACCGGAAGCACGACCGAGATGACAACGAACGGAGGCCGACCATGACCACTGCCGGAAGAGTCCTGTCCGTCCTTGTCCTGACGCTGGCGCCCGTGCTGGCTTTCGCCGCTTCGCCGGCGGCGACCGGCGCGGCGCCGGCGCCGGCCGCCACCGCCACCACGGGCGTCAAGCCGGGCGATGTTGCTCCCGACTTCACGCTGAAGGATCTCGACGGGGTCGAGCACACGCTGTCGCGGTACCTTGCCGAAGGCAAGATCGTCGTGCTCGAATGGTTCAATCCCGACTGTCCGTTCATCGTCAAGCACCACAAGCTTCACCAGACGATGAACGACACCTACGCCACGCTGAACCACAAGGGCATGGTCTGGCTCGCCATCAACTCGGGCGCGCCGGGCAAGCAGGGGGCCGGGCTGGAGCGCAACAAGAAGGCCCAGGCCGAGTACGCGATGCCGTTTCCTCTGCTGCTGGACGAGGCGGGAACCGTCGGTCGGGACTATGGCGCCAAGACGACGCCGCACATGTTCATCGTCGGCAAGGACGGCAAGGTGGCCTACACGGGGGCGATCGACAACGACAACTCGCCGACCGTGCCGGGCAAGCGCAACTACGTCATCTCGGCGCTGAGGGCGCTGATGGACGGCCGCGAGGTGCCCGAACCCGTCACCAAACCGTACGGCTGCAGCGTCAAGTACGCGAACTGACGCCGACACGGGCCGGCCGACCGGCGGGATCGCCGCGACGACAAGGGCCCGGTCCGAGGACCCCCCCCTTCCCATCCTCGCTGCCCCACCCCGAAGGGTCAGCGGCGCGACACCCGTGAGCCGGGCAGCCTGGCCGGCAGCATGGGCTCGTCGTGGCAGTCGGTGCACTGAGGCCTGGCCGCGACGTCCATGCCGACGTGGCAGTCGGCGCACCCGAGTTCGCGATGGGTTTCGTCCAGCCGCAGCCCGGTCACCGCGTGGTCGAACGAGCCTTCCGCCCAGTGGATGTGGCACTCCGTGCAACGCCGGCTGGGCTTGCGGAAGGACTGCGGCTGGCCGTGGCACGTCGAGCAGGCCACCTTCCGGTGGTAGGGCTCCAGCGACCAGCCCGTGGAGAGGCGGTGGTCGAACTGCGGCTTCGAGTCGCGCGAGTGGCAGAACGCGCAGTTCCGCTCGGCGTGGCAGGCGCCGCAGGTGACCACGTGGTCGAGCTTGCGCTTGTCCTTGGCGCCCGTGTTTG
>VGXH01000061.1 GCA_016873405.1 bacterium | reverse complement strand
CCCCGAAGCGACGCGTGTTGCCGGCCTTGTCGCGCGCGATCAGCACGTGCGAGCAGACCAGGCCCGCCGCGGCCGGCGCGCCGTCGTCGCACAGGCCGTCCCAGGGAATCTCGCGTGGCGGGGCGCCGTCTCCCGCGCGCGTGCCGACCACGGTGCCGCCCGCGGCGACGATCTCCATCTGCCAGCGCGCGACGCCCTTCAGGTCGGGCCTGAGGCGGGCCAGCGAACCGGTGGCGAACGCGGTGAGCCAGGGTCGCGGCGTCCGCGTCGACCGTTCGGCGGCCGAGGCCAGCAGCAGCGGCCGCGCCGGATCCCAGGCCACGCGGTCGAGGACGTCGATCGGCGCGCTCACGGCCAGCCCGGGCGCCGACAGCGGATCGAGGTCCAGGCGCAGCGCCGGCCGCTCGAAGCGGATGCGGATCGCGCTGGTGCCCTCCACGGTCAGGCTGCCCAGCGATGCGCCGCCCTCGCGCGGCAGCAGCAGCGGCGCCGCGTCGGCGCGCGGTTCCGGCAGGGACGGCGGCCCCGGCTGGGCGCCCGCGGCCGGGCCGGCGACCGCCAACGTGATCAGCGCCGTCGCGCGCGCCGCGACGGACGCGGCCGTGGTGATAGCGGACTTCGTCGACATCGTCTCCTCCGGACCCGCGCGACCTAGCCGCGCAGGCGGAAGCGGAAGGTGATGGTCCCCCATTGCCCGGCGGCATCGCCGCCGTCGAGCGGCGCGAAGCGCCAGCCGCGCAGCGCCGCGAGCGCGCTCTCGTCGAAGTCACGGAAGCCGCCGGTGCGCTCGACGGCGACGTCCTCGCGCACCTGCCCGTCGGGCAGCACCGCGAAACTCAGCGTGACGACGGCCTCGACTGCCCGGGCCTGCGCCCAGTCGGGATACGCGGGCAGGACGCGATGGCGGACCTCGCGGCCGGCAGCGGGACCCTCCAGCAGGATGTCGCCGGCCGCGGCGCCGGCAGCGCCGTCGACCGTGGCCGCGCGGGATGCACCCGCGCTGCGGTCGGCGCCGCCCGACCGGCCCTGGCCGGCCGCCGCCGGCAGGGCGGTCGCTGCCAGCGCCGCCGCCGCGCCGCCGGCAGCAACCGGGCCGCGGGTGAGGGCCAGAGCCGGACCGCGCGCCTGCGGCCCGCGCGCCAGCGAGACCGGACGCCCGCGATCGGCCACCGGCAGCATCGTCGCGGCCGCCGCGCGGGCCAGGCCGACGTCCGGCGCGGGCGCGGTCGCCAGCGCCGCGCGGGTCGCGGACGACGCCGGCGCCACCGGCAGGGCCGTCACCAGGTCGTGCCGGGAAGCGGCCGGCTCGACAAGCTGTTCCGGCCTGCCCGCGCGCGGCCGGGCGCTCGCGGCCGGTCCCGGCGCCGGGCGCGGCGCCGGCGCGGCCCGCTCCGCCGCGCGCAACGGTTCGACGGAGGCGGCGGGAGCCGTCGCCTGCGCATCCTGAGCGGCGGGCGCGGCGGGCGCCGGTTCCAGCCACGTCACCTCGATCCCCTCCGGCAGGCGCGGACGCGCGGTCTGCGCCAGCAACAGCGCCGCCGCCAGCAGGGCGTGCGCGCCCAGGCTGACGGCCAGGGCGCGGTGGAAGCGCGCGCGCATCGCCGCGAACTCGTCGTGGATCGCCCAGGCGCTGAGATCGGGCGGCGACGGCGTGAGCGTGGCAAGTCCGGGATTCGTCATGGCCGACCGTCCGCGATCTGGGCCGTGGCCAGACCCAGGTTGCGCGCCCCGCCCTCGCGAGCGGCTTCGAGCAGGCGGCGCACGACGGCGTGCGGCAACGCCGCGTCCGCGCGCACGACGACCAGACGATTCCGATCGCGCCCGGCGGCCAGCCGCCCCCGCACCAGCGCGGGCACGTCCCCGATGCCGGCCGCGGCGGTCTCGTCGACCGCCAGCCGTCCGTCCCGCGCCACGGTCACGCTGATGAAATCGGGCCGCTCGAGATCGCGGGCGTGCGCGCCCGGCAGCTCCACCGGCAGGTCCGACGTCGACATCATGGGCGCGGTCACCAGCAGGATGATCACCAGCACCAGCGCCACATCGATGATCGGCGTCACGTTGATCCGCGCCAGCGGCGGCGGCTCCGGGCTGCGCTGCAGTCTCATCTCAGTCCCCCGCCACGCTGATGGTCTGCGCGCCGTTCTGTCGCGCGATGTCCAGGACGCGCACGAAGGCGCCGTGGCTCACCTGATCGCCGCAGGCGACGGCGATTTCCCGCGGCGAGCCCGGCCTCAGCAGCGGGCGCAGCGCGCCCGCCAGCTGATCGACCGCCACCGCGCGCCCGTTGACCTCGACCTGCCGCTCTCCGGTGATGGTCAACTCGACGCGATCCTGCCGGTCGGCGACGAGCGCCGGCTGCGCCAGGGCATCCCCCTTGCGCACGCCGAAGCTGGACTCGAAGGTCAGCGGCGTCGCCAGCAGCAGGATCACCACGAGCACCAGCGAGACGTCGATGAGCGGCGTCGTGTTGATCTCCGCCAGCGGGCCTTCGCCCGGCGCCCGCCTGCCGAAGCGCAGGTTCATGCCTGCACCGCCGCCGCGGTCTCGCGCGCGGCGCGCCGGGCCGCGCGAACCGGCGCCGTCGCCGGGGTTCCCGCCGTCGGCGCGGGCGCGCTCAGCCCGGTCGCCCGCCGCGCCGCCACGCAGAGCAGGCGCGTGTGGTTCTCCGCCACCTGGAGCATCGTCGCCAGGCGACGGTTGAAGTGGTTGTAGAGCATCACCGCCGGCACGGCGATGACCAGGCCCGCGGCGGTGGTGATCAGGGCCTCGGCGATGCCGCCGGCGACGATCGTGGGGGCCGACGAACCGGCCGCGCCCATCGCCTGGAAGGCGCGCATGATGCCCCAGACCGTGCCCAGCAGGCCGATCAGCGGCGTGATCGCGGCCATGGTGCCCAGCAGTCCGGTGTTGCGTTCCAGCAGCAGCTTCTGCTGGTTCAGCATCACGTGCATGATCTCCTCCGCCTCGGCCGGCGCGCGCCGAAAGCCGTGCAGCGTGTGCGTCGCCACCGGCCCGAGCGGGTGCGCCAGGTCCTGCAGGTGGTTGATCGCCTCGTCGAAGCGGTTCCCCTCGACGGCGTTGAGCGCCTTGCGCATCGTCGCGTCGGGGTCGCCGCCGCGCTTGCGGTAGTAGCTGAGGCGCTCGATGGCGAAGCCCAGCGTCACGATGCTGCACCCGATCAGCACGATCAGGATCGGGCTCTGCGCGAGCGCAGCGCCCCAGTCGAAGCCGACGAACATCCCTGCTCCTTGCGTTGTGGGCGGCCGCTCGGCCCGCCCGCGCTAGCGCACGGCCGCCGCGATCCGGTCGGCGCGGTCGGTCGCCGCCGCCACCAGTTGCGGGTCCGCGGCGTTCCTCATCAGGTCGCGGTAGGCCGCCAGCGCGGCCTTCAGGTCACCTTCGTCCTCGCTCAGCACGGCGCCGCGCGCCAGCGCCGAGAGGCGGAACGGATCGTTCGGCGCCGGGCAGGCCGCGGCCTGGCGGTAGGCCGCGAGCGCGCCGCGGCGGTCGCCCAGCTTCTCGCGACAGGCGCCGAGCCGGTAGTGCGCCTCGGTCCGCAGCGGCTCCTCACGCGCGGCGGCGGCGGCGGCGGCCAGTTCGAGCGCCGCCGGCTCCAGCCGCCCGGCCTGCTCGTGCAGGTCGCCCAGTTGGAAGGCCACCGCGGCCGCCCGTTCGTCGGCCGGCCAGCGTTCGCGGTACTCCTGCAGGCGCAGGACGGCCGGCGCCGGCTGTCCGTCCAGCCGCTGGCTGAGCGCCAGGTTGTAGAGCGCGGCCTTCTCCATGTCGCCGCCCGGCCCCGCGGCCACGACCTCGCCGAAGCACCGCGCGGCGGCGGGATAGTCGGCCGCCTCGAAGCGATTGAGCCCCAGACGGAAGCGGGCCGGCGTCTTCAGTTCGCTCCGGCCGAAGAAGCCGAGGAACTGCTCCCAGGCCTGCCGCGCCGATTCCCCGCGGCCGGCCTCGGCGTGCGACTCGGCCAGGAGGTACTGCGCCCGGTCGGCGGCCGAGTAGCCCGGCCAGCGGCTGACCACGCGCCGGAAGGCGTCGGCCGCCTCCTCGAAGCGGCGATCCTCGTAGAGCCGGCTCGCGATGCGGAATTGCGCGTCGGCGGCGAACGGGCTGTCGGGATGGTGCTCCACGAGTTCGGCCAGTCGCGCCACGCCGTCGTCGGCCTGGCCCAGCCGGTAGAGCGCCTGCTCGATCCCCTTCTCGGCGTCGGCGCGCAGCGGCGAGTCCGGGTGCAGTTCCAGCAGGCGCCCGAAGCCGGCGATGGCCTCCTGGTCGCGGCCGGCGTTGAAGTCGCACTGGGCCAGGCGCAGCCGGCCGAGCGCAGCGCCGTCGCCGGCGGCGAAGTGCTCGAGCAGCCCGCCGTAGCAGCGTCGCGCGTCCTCGTAGCGCTCGGCCTGGAAGTAGACGTCGCCCGCGCGCAGCCAGGCCTGTTCGGCCAGCGGGCTGGCCGCCGCCAGCGCCACCGCCTCTTCCCAGCGGTCGACGGCGTCGCCGGCGCGCTCGAGGCGCAGATGGCACAGGCCGGACTGGAAGAGAACGAGCTGCCGGTCCGGATGCTGCGCGTTGCGGCGCAGGAATTCCTCGTAGGCCGGCAGCGCCTCGGCGTGGCGCCCCTGGTTGAATCGCACGTGCGCGATGTTCAGCAGCGCCTGGTTGAACAGCTCGCGATCGCCGCCGCCGGTGTCCCGGTCCAGCACCGCCTGGCTGGCGGCGACGGCCTTCTCCTGTTCGCCTTCCTGGGCCCAGGTCCAGGCCAGCAGCTGGCCGGCGGCCGGCAGCGCCGCATGGTCGGGGAACTCCGCCGAGAGCTTCTCGAGGCTCTCGCGCGCCTGCGCATACAGCCCCTGTCCGGCCTGCGCGTCGGCGTCGATCAGCAGCGCCCACGCCCGCCACGGCGAGCGGCCGGGCGGGAGCCGGTGCAGCAGCGCGTGCGCGGCGCCGCTGTGGCGGCCGTGATCCCCGGTGCGCTGCCACGCGATCTGCTGCATGCACAGCGCCGCGTCGACCAGTTCGCGATGCGACGGCTCGGCGAAGACGATGGTGCCGTCGCCGTCGTCGCGCCGCGCGTAGCGGTCCAACACCAGTTGGAAATGCTCGGCTGCCTCGCGCGGGCGACCCGCCTCGAGCAGGCCGCAGCCCCCGAGATAGGCCGCGGCGGGCGCCTGCGGCGACAGCGCGTGGCCGGTGACGACGGCCTGGCAGGCCGCCGTCGCGTCGTCGATGCGGCCCAGCGCGGCGTAGCTGCGCGCGATGCGATACTGCGCATCGGCGGCCACGTCGCGGTCGAAGTGCGAGGCCAGCACCGCGGTGAAGGCGACGATGGCGCCGGCGTGCTGCCCCGTCGCGGCCAGCGCGTCGCCCAGCAGGAACTGCGCGCGGGCGGCGACACCGCTGCTCGCCCGCGAAGCGGCCAGCTCGCGCAGCTGCGCGATCGCGGTCGCCGAATCGCCGTCCAGGTGCAGGGCCACGGCCCGCCGCAGGGCGGCCTCGGCCGCCAGGTCCGCGTCGGCGGCGCGGGCGGCCACGACGGCGAAGTCCTCCGCCGCGCTGCGCCAGGCGCCGGCGGCCAGGAACGTGCCGGCCTTGGCGAACAGCGCCGCCTCCCGCAGGGGCGAATGCGGGAATCGCCCGGCCACCGTCTGGAACGACGCGGCCGCGGCCAGCGGCTGTCCGCTCGCGGCCTGGCAGAGGCCCTTCAGATAAAGAGACAGCGCGCCGGCCGGCGCCGCGCCCAGCAGCGCGAGCGCCTGGTCGGGCCGGCCCTGCCGGTAGTCGATGGCCGCCTGCACACCCCGCCAGCCCGCGTCGTCGCGCAGCCAGGGCTGCGCCGCCGTCAGCCGCGTGACCAGCGCGGCGGCCTGCTCCGTCCGCCCCGCGCGCAGGTGCAGCCAGGCCAGCCGCAGGCCGGCGTCCGGCGCCAGCCTGCCGCCGGGATGGTCCTGACCCCAGCGCTCCCAGGCGCGCCGGGCGCCTTCGTCGTCGCCGGCGGTTTCCAGCGCCTGCGCGGCCAGGAAGGCCGCCGCCTCGCGCCGATCAGCGTCGTTCTCGCGTCCGGACGCCTGCCGGAAACTGCGCGCCGCGGCGGCGCTGTCCCCGAGCAGATCCTCCAGGCTGCCGCGCAGCAGCAGCGCCGCTCCCGGCGCCAGTCCATCGTCGTCGCGGCCGCCGCCCAGCGCGTCCAGCAGCGCGCGGGCCGGTGCCCGATCGCCGGCGGCCGCGGCCCTGGCCGCCACCTCGAAGCGAATGCCGACCGGCGCCGCCCGAACGGGAGCCGGCGATTCGGCGCGCGCCCACGTCGCCGGCACGCCCGCGAGCAGGACCGTCGCCGCAGCGAGCGCGGTGACGCGGCACGTCGGCCGGCTCATGGCGACACCTCGATGCCGCCGCGCGGGCCGTCGCTGCTGATCTCGACAGTGCCCGGACGCGCCTCGAGCGACGTGCCGCCGCTCTCGCTGACGAGCAGCCGGTAGGTATAGGCGCCGTCGGGCAGCGCGCGACCCAGGGCGTCCTTGCCGTCCCAGACCACGTCCGCGGGCGGCTGACCCGCGCCTGCGTAGCTGCGCACGACCAGCCCCGAGGCGTCCAGGATCTCCAGCCGCCAGCCGGTGGCCGCCGCGCGCGTGTGCGCCTTCAGCGCGAATCGCGTCACCGGCTCGCTGCCGGTGGGCGAGAACACCGCGGGCAGCGCGCGCGCCTCGGCGCTGAAGCCGCCGAAGCGCCAGGTCACGCCCACGCGGTGCACCAGGCCCAGGTCGTGGTCGCTCATCGCGTAGTCCAGCTGCAGACCGCTGGGCAACCGGTAGCTGAAACCGGCGCCGAAGTTGTCGATGTCGTAGCCGACGCTCAGTTCCAGCGACTGCAGGCGGAACCGTCCGCCCGCGTGCACCTGCGCATCGGCCCCGTCGCGGCTGACCGCGTCGAACGCCAGGAGTCCCTGCCCGCCGGACACCGGCACCGCCACGCCGCCGCGCAGCTCGCGCAGGTAGGTCTCGTCGCGCGTGCGCAGGGCGAGTGTCGGCCCGCCCAGGTTCAGCGCCGAGGCGCCGACCTGCACGCCGCCCGGCAGACGGCCCAGGACGCCCAGATCGAAGCCCACGCCGGAGCCGCTGAACTCGTCCAGCGATTGGCGCGCCAGCTTGACCTGCGCGCCGGCCGCGATGCGGTCGCCCAGCGCCTGCGAGGCCGCCAGCCCCACCGCCAGGTTGCCCTCGTCGAATGCGCCGAGCACCTCGTCGGACAACGGTCCGGTGCGCTCGAAGCCGCCCGAGCCCAGCGCCAGCACGTTGAACGCCAGCGAAGGCCGGCCGCTGGCCGGCAGGGCGATGCCGAAGCCGTTGACCGAGGCGTCCTCGAACAGGCGCGTCGTGTTGACCTGCACGGCGCCGCGCTCCAGCCAGGCCGCCGCCGCCGGGTTGACCAGGGCCGCCAGCGGTTCGTCCGGCAGCGCCACGCGCGCGCCGCCGATCGCCGCCGCGCGCGCGCTGGCATGCCGGCTCAGCCAATCGCCCGCCAAGCCGTCGCCGCCGTCGGCCGCCCGGGCGCCCGCGGCCGCCGCCAGCGCCAGCGCGCAGAGCAGGGCGCCTGCGCGCCGGGCGGAGATGTGTCTGCTCGTGTCCATGACGCCTCCCGGCCTAACGAACCACGCCGATCTTGCGGCGCATCACGTGTTCGGTCGCCCCGTTGCCCTGCGCGTCGATGCGCAGCACGTAGCCGCCGCTGGCGACGGGCTGGCCCTCGCCGTTGGCGCCGTCCCAGGCGAACTCGTAGGTGCCATCGCCGACGCCCGCCTCGCCGGGCGCGAAGCGCCGGTCGAGCACGAGGCCGCCGCTGGTGGTGTAGATGCGCAGCCGCGTCTCCGAGGCAGCCGCCGTCTTCCAGGCGATGATCGTCGGGCCCTCGCCCGGATGGAACGGGTTCGGGTAGTTGGTCACGTAGCCCGGGCCGGCGTCCGGATCCACCTCGGCGGTGACGATCTCCCAGCCGGCGCTGAGCGCGCCGGTGCCGGCCGTCACCGTGAAGCGCTGGGCGAACGGCGGCGCCAAGTAGCGGGCGGCGGCCGAGCCGTCGTTCCCGGTGGCCACCGACACGGCCTTCTCGCCGCCGGAGCCGTTGCCGCCGCCGACCGGCGGCGCCAGCAGCGCGCCGCTGTCGCCGGCCGCCACCGCGAAAGTGACGTTCTGCTGCGGCACGGGATTGCCCCAGGCGTCCGCCACGCCGGCCACGAGGTCCACCGCGCGGCCGGGTCTCACCCAATCGGGCGACCCCTGCAGCGTGATCGCGGCCGGCGCGCCGGGCAGCACGCGCAGCGCGCCGGTGACCGCGGGCGTGGACCCGGCGTCGTCGGCCAGTTCCAGCACGATGTCCTCGGCGCGGGTGTAGGAGATCTGCACGGTGCGCCGGCCCTGCAGCAGCTGGAACGTGGCGGCGCTGAGCGCCCCGCCGCCGGGCGCCTGGTCCTGCGCCCGGCGCACGGTCACCGTCACGCGCCCC
>VGXH01000060.1 GCA_016873405.1 bacterium | reverse complement strand
CCCCAGCCGGATCGCGGCCGCGGCGGTCATCCTGCCCATCACCGAGCGCGAGGACCTGGGCTACGTGCTCGGCACGCGCCATCGCGCGGCGATCGGCATCAGCGAGCAGTCCGATGCGATCGTGCTGGTGGTTTCGGAGGAGACCCGGTCGATCAGCCTGGTCTACGGCGGTCACATCCGGCGCGGCCTGTCGATGGACGAACTGACCGCCGAATTGGAGCGCGTGTACCGGCGGCAGAGCAGCCCCCGGCGGCGCGACCGGCGCGCCGGCGACCGCGCCCCGGAGACCGCGGGACCGGCCGCAGCGGCCGAGCCCGCCCCGGCCGGCACCGGCGCCGCGCCCGGACCCCAGGTCTGAACCCGGCGCTCCGGTCCGGGCCCCGCTCCCGAGCTGCCGCCCACCCGCTCTTCAACTCCCGCCGACGGGCCCCCGCGACGCCTGGATCAGCGCCAGATCCGCCAGCACCAGCGCCGCCATCGCCTCGACGATCGGCACCGCGCGCGGCAGCACGCACGGATCGTGGCGGCCGGCGACCCGCAGCGCGACCCGGCCGCCGTCATAGCCGGCCGTGTCCTGCGCGAGCGCGATGCTGGCCGGCGGCTTGAAGGCGAGGCGGAAGGTGACCGGCTCGCCGTTGCTGATCCCGCCCTGCACGCCGCCGCTGCGGTTGGTGGCGGTGCCGAGCCCCTGCTCCCGCGGCACGAAGACATCGTTGTGCCGCGAGCCGCGCAGCGCCGCGCCGGCGAAGCCCGAACCCACCTCGAAGCCCTTCACCGCCGGCAGCGACAGGAACGCGCGCGCCAACAGGGCCTCGAGCTTGTCGAAGACCGGTTCGCCCCAGCCCGCGGGCAGGCCGCGGCAGACGCCGGCGATGACGCCGCCGACCGAATCGCCGTCGGCCTTCGCGGCCAGGATGGCCGCTTCCAGCTGCGGGGCCAACGCGGCGTCCGGGCAGCGCGTCGGGTGCGCGTCCACATCCGTGGAGGTCACGGTCGCGTGGTCGACCACCGCCCGGTCCGACCCGGCCACCTGCTCGACCCAGGCCACGATCCGGACGCCGTGGGCCACGCGCAGCCAGTGCGCGGCGATCGCGCCGGCGGCGACGCGGCCCACCGTCTCGCGGGCGCTGGCGCGTCCGCCCCCGGATGCCGGCCGCAGGCCGTACTTCCGCAGCGTCGTGTAGTCCGCGTGCGAGGGCCGCGGCGCCGCCGCCAGCTCGACGTAGTCGGCAGGGCGACGATCGGTGCTGCGAACCAGCAGCGCGATGGGCGTGCCGAGGGTCAGGCCGGACTCGACGCCCGACAGGATCTCGACCTGGTCGGCTTCGGCGCGCGCGGACGCCAGGTCTCCCTGGCCGGGCCGGCGCCGGTCCAGTTGCGCCTGGATGACGGCCTCGTCCAGGGCCAAGCCCGGCGGGCAGCCGTCGACGACGGCGCCGACGGCCGGGCCGTGGGACTCGCCGAACGTGGTGACGCGCAGCAGGCGGCCGACGGTGCTGGACATGGGGCTCCTGGGACACGGAACAGGGACACCGGGGGGTGCGCCGAATATGATGCCAGAGCGCCGACGCGTTCGCAATGTCGGCAACGGTTCGGGAGCCGCCGTCCAGCGGACTGGTCAACCCGCCGCATCGCGAATATGATGAGGCTGCTCAGTCCCGGCCCGGATTCCGCGGCCGGGATCGCCCTTTCTGTCAAGCTGGAGCGGTGGAGCGCGCAGTGGCCGGGATCTTCGCCCTCTTTGATCCGCGCGGGCTCAAGGCCCATCGTCGCGAGGCGTTCCACCGGCGGGTGCGGACTCTGGCGTGCCGCCTGCCCTCCGACCGCCTCGAAACCGGCGATAACGAGGTCGCCGCCGTCGCCGCCGTCCATCATGGCCACTTCGCTTCCGGCGGCGTCGCGATTGCCGGCCCGATTCTCGTCGCCGTCAGCGGCACGTGCTGGCGAGCCGGCTCCGGGACTCTGGAAACGCTGCCGGAAATGGCCGGCTCGGGCGGCGCTCCCGGCAGCCGCGAGGCCCCGGACCGCCACGGCGTCTTCGGGCTGGCGCGGGCCGATGCCGCGGCCGCGACGCTGGCTGTCCAGAGCGATCGCTTCGGCGCCCACGTCCTGTATTGGCGGCAGCACGAAGGGACGACGCAGGTGTCGTCCGAGCTCCGCTTCCTTGCCGAGCCCGGGGACGACAGGCCTGATCTCGAGGTGCTGGGCGATCTGCTGAGGTTCGCCTTCTCGCCGGGCGATCATGCCCTGCTCGCCGGCGTCCGCCGCTTGCCGGCGCACCATGTGCTGTTCGTGGACGCAGGGAGCCACCGGCTGGTCGCCTTGCCCCGAGAGGCGGCGACGCATGACCGCCCGGTGGACGAGGCGGTGATACGTGAACTGGACAGGCTGGTGGCGATGGGCATGCGTCGACACCGGCTGTTGCCCGGTGCTTCGGGTGGCGGTGCTTTCAGCATCGCCCTGAGCGGCGGTCTGGACTCCCGCCTCGTGGCAGGGGCCGCGCTGCGGCAGGGGCTGAGCCTGCGCGCGTTCACCGCGGGCGAGTCCGGCTCCCTCGAGGTGGCCACGGCTGCCCGGGTGGCGGAAATCCTGGGCGTGCCGCACCAGCGTGTTCTGATCGACGGCTCCTCCATGCCGGACTGGTTCACGCGGGCCGTCTGGTTCACCGAGGGACGCACCGGCATCGACCATATGCACTACCTGGGCCCCGCGCTGGCAGGCGCGCTGCCGGAAGGCCCACAGCTGAACGGACTCATCGGTGAAGGCGTCATGGGCGGGTACGAGGAGTGCCTGAACCTCATTGACGCCGCACCTGACGATCGCTTGCGCGCCAGCCGCGATGCCGTCAAGGACACGATTTGGTGGCCCGCGGGTCGGGCGCGGCAAGCGCTGGCCCCGCCGCTTGCCGAGGCGATGGACGCGTCGCGGGAACGCGTGCTGGACGCCCAGCAGCGGAGGCTCTGGAGAGCGGGTTCGTTCGCCGATACCGTCAGCTTCACGTTCGAGACCGTGACCGTGGGATTCCGCGTGCCGAATCTGGTCAGCCAGGTCACTCCTTGGACCGACATCGTGTCGCCGTTTCTGGACGGTGAGATCCTGGCCTTCGCGCGCACGTTGGCGCCGGGGAACCTGGCCGACCGAAGCCTCCAGATCCGCTGGGGTCTGGACTGCATGCCGAACTTCGACGCTGCGCCGCGGCTCAAGGACGGCGTTCTGATCCCCGTGCGGGCGGACATCCCCCGCTATTACGACCAGGCCATCGGACGCCTCTGGCGGCGGCGGCGGGTCCGCCGGATCCTGTGTCGACTCAGCGGGGGCCGCATCAATCCACCCGAGACGAGCTCGTTCCCCTACTTCGGCCAGTGGTACCGACGATGGCCCCAAGTCCGCCGTTACGTCGATGGGATCCTGCTGTCCGAACAGACGCTCGACCGCGGCCTGTGGCGACGCGAGGGCCTCGCCTCGCTGCTGGGCGACCTCAGGCGAGGACGCGAGGTCTGGCCCGCCGTCGGCACGGTCCTGCTCTGCGAGATGCTGCTGCGGCAGATGTGCGACGGCACCGATCGGCCGGCCGATCCGGTCACACCGCTGCTGGCGGCCCCGCCGCGCGGCGCCGGCGCCGCTTGAGGGTCCCACCTGCGCTTTGACCGCGGCGGTGGCCGAGTAAGTGGACCGGGGGCTCGCGAATTCGCCCAACCTGTTTATCGACAGAATCTTAGCCCTTGACTCCCTGACCCGGCCGGCGGGGGCGGTTCTCGTTCTGCCGCAGCCGGGACCACGCCGCGAGCCAGCTTCGGATTTCGTGACTCATACGTGACCCGCAGGCGCTATGCTTAGTCTTCGGCGACTCGCGCGAACAAGCGCTCGCGCGACCACATGACTGTCTCGGCGCCCGCCCACGGCCCTGCCGCCCGGGCCACCTCCACCGGGGAGAACCACGCGATGAACCGCACCTTCCGCCCGCTGTCCCGCCGCCTGCCTTCGGGCCGGCTCGGGGCGCCGTTCCTGTGCCTGTGCCTGCTGGCCGCCGCGACCGCGGGCGCGGCCCCCGCCTGGGAGCCGATCACGCCCGCGACCCTGGCCGCGGCCCGGGCCCAGGCGCAGTGGCGGCCCGCGATCTGGACCGACCACCCGGTGCGCATCGAACTGCGCGACCGCGATGAACTGGCGGCCCTGCTGCGCGCGGTGCCGCTGAGCCGGTTCGATCGCGATAACGTCCGCCTGGGCTACGAGGGGCCGGACCGGAAGCTGGAGAAGGTGGCGCTGGAGGTGCGGGTGACCGCCCAGGAGCACGCCGACCTGCTGGCCGCCGGCTGGCGGCCGGTGGCGCTGCGCGACCTCGACCGCGAGGGCCGCGAGGCGGCCGAGAAGGCGTGGGCGGCGCGCGAGGCGGCCCCCGCGGCCGAGAAGGCGTTCACCTTCCCCCTGACCGTCTACCCGACGCACGCCGAGATCGGCCAGATCCTGGCCGACCTGGCGACGGCGCACCCGACGCGCGCCCGCACCTTCCAGTGGGGCACCAGCGTCCAGGGCCGCGCGCTGTGGGGCCTGGTGATCAGCGACGACGTCCAGAACACCGAGGCCGAACCGGAAGTGCGCATCAGCTCCTCGATGCACGGCGACGAGGTCACCGGCCTGGTCCTGACCCTCGATTTCGCCAACTACCTGCTGAGCAACTACGGCGTGGCCGGGCGCGAGGACGTCACGAACCTGGTCGACAACTACGAGATCCACCTGATGCCCAGCCACAACCCCGACGGCACCTACCTGGTCCAGCGCGCCAACGCGAACGGCGTGGACCTCAACCGCAATTTCCAGCAGCCGGCCGGCACGCACCCCACCCGGGAGACCGAGAACCTGGCGTTCATGGCCCACGCCAACGCGCACGACTTCGTGATCAGTTGGAACTACCACGGCGGCGCGCTGGTGATGAATTACCTCTGGGACTGGACCTACACGCTGGCGCCGGACGACGCGGCGCTGCGCAAGCTGAGCCTGGAGTATTCGACCTACAACCTGCCGATGTACAACGGCTCGTTCCCGCAGGGCATCACCAACGGCGCGGCCTGGTACGTGGCCACGGGCACCCTGCAGGACTGGAGCTACGACCAGACCGGCTGCATCGACACGACGAACGAGGTGTCCAACACGAAGTGGCCCGCCGCCAGCACGCTGCTCACGTTCTGGAACGAGAACCGCGAGAGCATGATGCACTACGTGAAGGCCGCCCGCTACGGCGTCAACGGCGTGGTCACCGCCGCCGGCACCGGCGCGCCGCTGGCGGCGACGATCACGGTCACCGGCAACGCCAAGACGGTCCGGACCGACCCCGAGCACGGCGACTACTACAAGCTCCTGGACAGCGGCACCTACCAGCTCACGTTCAGTTCGCCCGGCTACATCACGCGGACCATCAGCGGCGTCGCCACCACCTGGGGCACGCCGACCGTCCTGGACGTGGTGATGCAGCCGACCGCGCGCGGGGACATCGGCGGGATCGTGCTGGCGGTGGGCGGCGCGCCGCTGACGGCCCAGGTGCAGGTCTACACCCACCCCCTGAACGCCTTCGTGACCACGGTGACGGCCGGCGCCGCCGGCGATTACACGGTCGCGAACCTCGAGTACGGCGACTACCGCCTGGTCTACTCGTTCCCGGGGCGCGCCACGGATGACCAGGTCGTGACCGTCGATGCCGCGACGATCACGGCGCCGACGGTGTACCTGCCGCAATCGGTCGTCATGACGCCGTTCGCCACCAACTTCGACGACGGCCTGACCGCCGGCTGGACCGGCACCTGGGCGCTGCTGGCCCCCGGCGCCGACGGCACCGCCTGGGAGATGACCGACAGCCCCGCCGGCAACTACGCGAACAACACGACGCAGTACTGCACGATGGCGACGGGCGCCGACCTGTCGAACCTTGTCACCGGGAACCTGACCTACCGCGCCAAGTGGGCGATCGAGACCAACTGGGACGGCGTGCAGCTGCAGGTCTCGGTCGGCGGCGGCGCCTGGACGCCGATCAGCACCGCCCGCACGCAGCCGGCCAGCGGGCAGGGCGTGCAGACGGCGGGCTCGGGGGCCTGGTACGAGAGCACGCAAACGACGTGGGTCACCGAGACGGTCAGCCTCGCGCCCTGGCTGGGTCAGAGCGACGTGCGGTTCCGTTTCATGCTGCGCTCGGATCCGTCCACCGTCCGGGACGGCTTCCACTTCGACACGTTCCTGATCCAGGGCGAGGGCATCGACCCCTACAGCGGCACGGGCGACCTGCCGGCGATGACGCGCCTGGCAGGCGCCTACCCGAACCCGTTCAACCCGTCGACGTCCGTGCGCTTCGAGTTGGCGCGGGCCGGCCACGCCCGGCTGCGCGTCTACGACCTGGCCGGGCGCCTGGTGAGGGAACTCGTCGACGCGCCGTTGGCGGCCGGTCCGCAGGCGGTGACCTGGGACGGCCGCGATCGGAACGACGAGCCGGTGCCCAGCGGCGTCTACCTGCTGCGGCTGTCGGCTGATGGCGGCGAGCATTCGCTGAAGGCCGCGCTCGTCAAGTAGCCCGGCCCCCGCGACAGGCAGAGCGAAGGGACCGCCAGCGGGCGGTCCCTTCGCGGTCCGGTGGCCGGCGCGCCCGGTTCAGCGCGCCGCGTTCCCGGTCGGCTGCGCGGCCGCCTGCAGGTCCTCGAGTTCGACCAGGAGCTGCGCCAGGACGATGTCGCCGGCGCCGAGCATCGCAGCCTCCTCGGTCACGGCCAGGATCAGCGAGGGATCGCTGTCGATGCCGATCCCGAGGCGCCGGCAGGCCTTGTTCGCCAGCGAGACCAGGTTGACGAGCGTGCCCGCCTGCGACAGGTCCTGCTGATGATGATCGCGAATGATCAGACCGTATTCGTCGGGCAGTCCCCAGGCCCGGGCCAGATCGAAGCCGCGGGTGGTGTGCGCCGACTCGAGGACCTCGTGGACCAGCCGCTCCGACAGCTCCTGCTCCAGTTGCTCGTCGGCGAAGACATCGTCGATGACCTTCAGCAGGAGCAGCTTGCCGACGTCATGGAGCAGGCCGCCGACGAACGCCACCTGCTCGAGATCGCGGTAGCCGAGCTTCCGCGCCAGCCACGCCGCGCCGTGGGCCGCGGCCAGCGAGTGCTGCCAGAGCGGCTCCATGAACTCCCTGAGCACGGGCGACCGGGCGCTGTACTGCTGCTTTTCGCAGGCCTGGACGGCCACGCGCAGCATCTGCGCGGTGCCGAGGCGGACCGCGGCATCCCGCACCGTGGCCACCTTCGAGAGCCCGGCGTAGAGCGCGCTGTTGGCGGCGCGCAGGACCTCGCCGGTCAGCGCCGCGTCGCCGGCGACGATGGCGGCCACCTGGGCCAGGTCGACGTCCGGATCCGAAACGAGCTGATGCATGCGGCTGGCGACCTGGTTCCGCGCCGGCAGCTCGAAGCGACCGGCGGCGATCCGCTCCTCGATCATCGCCAGAAGGGAACGCTCGCCGCTCATCGCAGCACCCCCTGCAGTCGGTGGAGTTCCTGCAGCGGCCGCGGGCGCGCGAGCCGGGGCAGGGTCCGGATGATCTCCTCGAAGGACGTCAGTCCCTCGCTGGCCTTGTAGATCCCGTCCTCCAGGAGCGAGACCAGGCCGGTGCTCTCCATGCTGATGCGGCGGATCTCGTAGCTGGTCCGCCGCTGGATCAGCGCGTCCTTGACCTGCTCGTTGAGGATGAGCAGCTCGAACACGGCCAGGCGCCCCTTGTAGCCCAGGTAGCGGCAGGCGCCGCAGCCGGTGCCGCGGGCGAACACTAGGCGCGTGACCTCGCGCGGCTGGTAGCCGAGCCGGCGGATCTCGTCCGGGGTCAGCACGTGGTCCTGGCGGCATTCGGGACACACGCGCCGCAGCAGGCGCTGCGCCAGGACGCTGACCACGGTTGACGAGATCAGGAACGCCTCGATGTCCATGTGCAACAGCCGCAGCAGCCCGCCGATGGAGTCCTCGGTGTGGAACGTCGTCAGCACCTTGTGGCCGGTGAGGGCCGCCTGGATCGCCGTGTCGGCCGAGAAGCGGTCGCGGATCTCGCCGATGACGATCACGTCGGGATCCTGCCGCACGATGTGGCGCAGCGTCTCCTCGTAGGTGATGCTGATCTTCGGGTTGATCGAGCACTGGTTGATGCCGCTGATCACGTACTCGACCTGGTCCTCGGCCGTGATGATGCTGGTGTTGATGCTGTTGAGGTAGTTGATGGCGCCGTAGAGCGTCGTCGTCTTGCCGGAGCCGGTGGGTCCGGTGACCAGGACGACGCCGCTGGGAACGTCCAGCACGTCGTCGCGGAATCGCTGCAGCATGCGCGGCGACATGCCGATGTCGTTCACGTCGAGCAGATTGCTCCGGTTGTTGAGCAGGCGCAGGACGACCTTCTCGCCGTGGATCGTCGAGTAGAACGACACGCGCAGGTCCAGGCTGGCGCCGTCGTGCTCGAAGAGCATGCGGCCGTCCTGGTGCCGGCGCCGCTCGGCCCC
>VGXH01000059.1 GCA_016873405.1 bacterium | reverse complement strand
GGGGAGCATCGGCTCGCTGTAGCCGCGCAGCGCCGGCCGCGTCTCGCCGGCGCCGGGCACCATCTTCAGCAACTCGTCGCGCCGCTTGCAGAAGCCCAGGAACAGGGAGAGGAAAAAGGTGCAGGCCAGCAGCCAGGGCGAGATGCCGACGTCCGGGCAGGCCGGCAGCAGCACGAGCACGCCGCAGGTGGCGCGCACCACGAAGCTCATCCCGATGCCCGTCACGTCCAGCACGCGCACGCGCTTGAGGAAGCGCGTGTAGAGCCAGTTCCAGGCGAAGAAGAAGATCACGCCGCCGAAGAACGCCCAGCCCAGCAGGGCCGACGCGATCAGGACGAGCGCCAGCAGGACGCTGCCGGCCTTCACCGCCCAGACCACGGGCAGGCGGCCGGCGGCGATGGGCCGCAGGCGCTTGTGCGGATGGCGGCGGTCCAGTTCGCGATCGACGATGTCGTTGAAGATGTAGATCACTCCGGAGGCGAAACAGAAGACCACCGCGCCCAGCAGCGCGCGGACGACGCACGGCGCGTGACCCAGCTTCTGCGCGAAGATGACGCCCGCGAACAGCAGCAGGTTCTTGGTCCACTGGCGCGGCCTCAGCGTGGCCGTGAATGCGCGCAGGTGGGTCATGCGGAGCGGCGCGCCGATTCGAGCATTTGGCACAGCAGGTGGCCCAGGAAGATGTGGATCTCCTGGATGCGCGGCGTGTGGTCGCTGGGCGCGATGACGGCGCCGTCGACCAGGGCGCGCAGCCGCCCGCCGTCGCGGCCGAGGAAGCCGTGGACGCGCAGCCCGCCCGCCTTCGCCTGCTCCACGGCGCGCACGCAGTTGGGCGAGTTGCCGCTGGTCGACAGCACCAGCAGAACGTCGCGCGGGCCGCCGACAGCCTGCACCTGGCGGGCGAAGACCTCGTCGAAGCCGTAGTCGTTGCCCACCGCCGTCAGCGTCGACGTGTTGACCGTCAGCGCGACGGCGGCATAGCCGGGCCGCTCGTCGAGGAAGCGCCCGACCAGCTCGGCGACGATATGCTGGCTGTCGGCGGCGCTGCCGCCGTTGCCGCAGACCAGCAGTTTGCCGCCCCCCTCCCACGCCCGCAGCACGTCCGCGGCCAGCGCGGCCAGCGACTCCGACTGCTGGGGACCGAGGCGGGCCAGGACCCCCTGCAGCTCGCCGGCGGCGCCGGCGAACAGGGCCGCGGCCTGCTCGGGCAACGTTACGGGTTCGCGGCTGGTCATGTCGGCCGGTGGTCCTTTCCCGCCCGCGCGACCTCGGCGCGCGGGCGGCGGTCATGGCTCACGAATGGGCGACCTGCCCCGACTCGAGCCGGGCGACGTAGCGCTGCACGGCGTCGCGCCAGGGGGGCCGTGGCGGGCAGCCGGCCTCTTCCAGGCGACGGCTGCGCAGGATCGAACAGGCCGGACGCGCCGCCGGCCGCGGAAACTGCGCGCTGCCGCAGGACGCGATGCGGGCCGGGTCCGCGCCGGTGGCCACGGCCGTCGCCTGCGCCAGTTCGTGCCAGGTGCAGGCGCCGAGATTCGTGGCGTGGAAGATACCACGGTGGCGGCCGCTGACAAGGAAGGTCAGCACCGCGGCCAGATCGTCGGCGTAGGTCGGGCAGCCGCGCTGGTCGTCCACGACCTGCAGCGTCTCGCGCTCGCGCAGCAGACGCCGGATGGTCTTGACGAAGTTCACCCGCCCGTCGCCGAACAGCCAGCTCGTGCGCACGATCTGCCAGGCGCCGGCCAACCGCCGCACCGCATCCTCGCCGGCGGCCTTGGTCCGCCCGTAGGCGTTGACCGGCGACAGCGGGTCGTCCTCGTCGTAGCCGGCGTCCGGATCGCCGCCGCGGCCGCGCCCGTCGAAGACGTAGTCCGTCGAGACGTAGGTCAGCCCGCAGCCGGCCTCCGCGCAGGCGCGGGCCAGCAGCGCGGTGGCCTCGCCGTTGGCGGCCAGGGCCTCGGCATAGCGCGCCTCGGCGCCGTCGACGTCCGTCCAGGCCGCGCAGTGCACGACCCAGTGCGGGGCGTGTCGCCGCAGCAGGGCCGGCGCCGTGGCCGGGTCCGCGAGGTCTCCGTCAGGAAGGTCGACGCCCGCGGCGCCCGTGATGCCGCGCTCGGCTGCGGCTGCGGACTGCAGCCGGCGCAGCAGGGCAGAGCCGAGCATGCCGTCGGCGCCGGTGACGAGGATCTGCACGCGGGTCTCCAGGGCTGCGGGGAATCAGGTCCCGTCGCCGGGGTCGTTGCCGTGGCGGTCGGTCTCGTGGCCGCCCGAGGCCGGCCGCGCCCGTCGCGCCGCGCGCGAGGCCAGCGCCGGCGCGAAGCCGCGCCCGATCAGGAAGCGGACGACGCGCGCCGTCTCGCGGGGCCCGCTCCGCGGCTGCCGGCGCCAGGCGGCCGCCGCGGCCTTCAGGGCCAGCGTCTCCTCCTGCCGCGCGTCCAGGGCATCGGCCGCGGCCTGCCGCGCGACATCCGCCGCCAGGCCCGCCTCGCGCAGCTTCGCCTCAAGATAAGGGCGTCCGACCGCCTTGCTCAACAGGCAGTCGCGGCACCAGGCGTCGGCGTAGCGGCGGTCCGAGTGCACGTCCTGCTCGTCCATGGCCGCGATCACGGCGCTCACCGCCTCCGGCAGGTAACCCTCGTCCAGCAGGCGCCGGCGCAACCGCGCCACCGGCAGCAGCCGCCTGTCCAGCAGCGCGAACAGGCGCCTTGCCGCGCGCTTGCGCTCGGCCGCCAGCGCGATTTCCCGGTGCAGCTCCGCGCCCAGCTCTTCCCCGGGCGCGGGCAGCGCCGCCGGGAGGGACGCTGCCGCCAGTTCATACGTCACGCCGCCGGCGACCTCCAGCCACACCGTGTCCCCCTCGCGCCGGACGGCCAGCAGCCGGGCTCCCCCCGCGGGGAGGCCCGGCTGCGGCGCCGGTGAGGATGAGGTGGCGTGGCGGTCGTCCCGCCGCCGGCCCGGGTGCGGGGACCGGGGCGGCAAGGTCTCAGCTCCCGGTCCCGGCCGAGGCCGCCGGCCTGGCCGCGGGCCGCGCGGCGTCCGGCCGCGCCGCCGGGTCCAGCTTCGCCGCCCCCGCTTCCGGCCTGGCCTCGCCCGCCGCTTCGGGCGCGGCGGCGCCGATGCCGAAGTGGCGGAAGACCTCGCCCTTGATCTTCTCGTACAGGTCCGGGTTCTCCTTCAGCAGGCTGCGCACGTTGTCGCGGCCCTGGCCCAGCCGCTCCTCGCCGTAGCTGTACCAGGCGCCCGACTTCTGGATGATGTTCGCCGTCACGCCCAGGTCGATCAGGTCGCCTTCCTTGCTGATGCCGTCGCCGTAGAGGATGTCGAACTCGGCCTTCTTGAACGGGGGCGCGACCTTGTTCTTGACCACCTTGACGCGGACCTGGTTGCCGACCA
This sequence comes from bacterium, assembly GCA_016873405.1. Next base: position 5,168 of record VGXH01000059.1, on the reverse strand, counting down.
CGTCCTCGCCCTGCGTGATGGCGCCGATGCGGCGGATGTCCAGCCGCACCGAGCTGTAGAACTTCAGCGCGTTGCCGCCGGTCGTCGTCTCGGGGTTGCCGAACATGACGCCGATCTTCATGCGGATCTGGTTGGTGAACAGCACCAGCGTGTTGGTCTTGCTGATGGCGCCGGTCAGCTTGCGCAGCGCCTGCGACATCAGGCGCGCCTGCAGCCCCACGTGCTGGTCGCCCATCTCGCCCTCGATCTCCGCGCGCGGCACCAGCGCCGCCACCGAATCGATGACCACGATGTCGACGGCGCCCGAGCGCACCAGCATCTCGGTGATCTCCAAGGCCTGCTCGCCGGTGTCCGGCTGGCTGACCAGCAGGTTGTCGATGTCCACGCCCAGCTTGCGGGCGTAGACGGGGTCCAGCGCGTGCTCGGCGTCGAGAGAGGCCGCCGTGCCGCCCTGCTTCTGGCAGTTGGCGATCACCGACAGGCAGACCGTCGTCTTGCCCGAGCCCTCGGGCCCGAAGATCTCGCAGACGCGGCCCTTCGGCAGGCCGCCGATGCCCAGCGCGATGTCCAGGGACAGGCTGCCGGTCGAGATCGCGTCGAACTGGTCGAAGATCTTGTTCTCGCCCAGCAGCATCAGCGAGCCCTTGCCAAACTGCTTCTCGATCTGCGCGCGGGTCAGTTCGAGGGCCTTGGCCCGTTCTTCCTTCGCGCGATCCTCGGGCCCGCCCTTGGAGGTGCTCTTCGCTTGCGCCATGCTCGTGTCTCCTGTGGTCGCGGGCCGACGGCGGCCGCGCTTCTTTTTCGTGGTTCGCGGGGAGCTAGGGTCGCGGCCGTCGCCGCCACCGCCTCCGCCCGCCCGCAGCCGGCCTCCCTGCCGCCGGCCTGCCCGTCGTCGATCGCGGCGGCAACATAGCACGGCGCCCGGAGGGCTGGCAACAGGTTTATTCGCCTTTTTTTCGCAGCCCGTAGGACGCCAGTTCCGTGTGCCGGGCCCCCTGCGGCCGCAGGTCGCTGGCCAAGAGGCAGAAACGTTCGACCGGCAGTTCCGGCAGACCGCTCAAGTCGATATCAAGGACCGCGTTGAGCTGCCCGGCCTCCAGCGGTTCGCGAACCCGCGCCAACGTCAGGTGCAGGTGGGCGGGTCGCGTGTCCTGGGGACCGTCCGGCCAGACGATGGCACTGGCCTGGCGCACCCGCCGCGCCAGCTCGGACACCGGCTCGGCCGGCGCGAACTGCAGGAACAGGACCCGCGGCCGCCGCCGGTCCGGAAAACCGCCCCAGCCGGCCGGGACCAGAGGCGGCGGGACCGCGGCCGCGACGTCGACAAGGGCCGTGCGCAGGCGCTGCAGGCGATCCGCGGGCCAGTCCCCCAGGAACTGCAGCGTCAGGTGCCAGGTGCGCGGATGGGTCCAGCGCACGGCGACCCGGCCGGCCGCCGCGTCAAGGCGCCGCGACAGCTCGGCCGCCAGTTGCTCCCCGCAGGGGACCGCGATGAAGGCTCGCACCGGGCCGGACGCCATGCCACCGCCCCTCTGCCTCAGTCCTTCCACCAGGTGTCGCCGTGCCGCCACGGCGACTGCGTCCCGCCGTCCTCCAGCGCCCGCCGCAACGCATCGAGGGCGGCGGCGACCGCCAGTTGCCGATTGCGCCCCCGGTCGCCCGCGAAGCGCAGCCGCTGCGCGAAGGCGCCCGCCGGGGTCGCCAGTCCCAGCCAGGTCGTGCCCACCGGCTTGGCCGGGGTGCCCCCGTCCGGCCCGCTGATGCCGGACACCGACACGGCCAGATCGGCTCCCAGACGCTCGCGGCAGCCGACCGCCATCGCCCTGACGGTCGCCTCGCTGACGGCGCCTTCCTGTGCGAGCACCGGCGGCGGCACGCCCAGCAGGTCGCGCTTGGCCTGGTCGGCGTAGGCCAGGACGCCGCCGCGGAAGCACGCCGAGGCCCCGGGCACGCCCGTCAACGCGCCGCCGACCAGCCCGCCGGTGCAGGACTCGGCGACGGCCAGCGTGCGGCCGCCCGCGGTCGCCAGCCGGACGACCGTCGCCGGCAGGTCGGTGCCGTCGCGCGCGTAGACCAGGCGGGCGAGCTCCGCGTCCAGCATCCGGCCGACCGCCGCCAGGTGCTCCTGGTCGTCGGCGCCGGCGCGCACGCGGATGTCGACGCCCCAGTCCGACAGCCACCAGGACCAGTCCAGCCGCGGGAACGCCGCGCGCGCGGCGGCGCAGCGCTCGACCAGCATCAGCTCCGGGTACTGCGCGGTGCGCCTCACGAGCGTGGCGCGCGCGACCGGCAGCGCGCCGTCGCGCTCCAGGCGCAAAACGATCGCCGGCAGCAGACCCTCCAGCTCCGCCGGCACGCCCGGCAGCAACGCGAACGTCCGCTCGCGCAGCCGGCCGACCAGCCCGGGCGCCGAGCCGACCGGATTGGCCAGCGCCGCCAGGCCGCGCGGAACCTGACACTGCCTGGCCACGCCGGGGCTGGAGGCGACGCCGCGTCGACGCCAGCGCTCTTCCAGCTGCGCCCGCACGTCGGAGTCCTCGTCCAGCGGCACGCCGGCCCACCGGGCCAGGGCGTCGCGGGTCAGGTCGTCGGGCGTCGAGCCCAGGCCGCCGGTCAGGAACACCAGGTCGCCGGGCGCGGTCCGCTCCAGCGCGCACCTGATGGCTGCTTCGTCGTCCGGCACGACCTGGATCAGCCCGCAGCGCAGCGCATGCCCGCCCAGAGCGCGCTGGATGCGGCCGCTGTTGGTGTCCGCGGTGCGGCCTTCGAGCAACTCGTCGCCGACGGCGATGATCTTGAGCCGCTCGTCGTCCGCGCTCACAGGCCCCACCCCGCCAGCAGGCGCGCGGTCAGGTGCGTGGCGATGCAGGCCAGGACGCCGGCGCCCAGGTCGTCGGCCATGATGCCCACGCCGCCGCCGCCGCCCAGCTTCTCCAGCCGGCGCACGCCCAGCGGCTTGAGGATGTCGAAGAAGCGGAACCACAGGAAGCCCGCCAGCCAGACCAGCGGCCCGCCGACCAGGCCGAAGTAGGTGACGATCATCCCCGCCACCTCGTCGATCACGACCAGCTTGGGGTCCTGACCGTGCAGGCGCTCCAGCGCCCCGGCCACCGGCACGCCGATCATGACGACCACGAACAGCAGCGCGGCTTGTGTGAGCAGGGGGATCGGCCCCCAGAGCGACCAGGCGCCCCACCACAGGAGCGCGTAGAGCAGGCTGCCGGCCGTGGCCGGGGCGATCGGCGCGTAGCCGGCGCCGAAGAAGGTGCCGATCAGATGCAGCTGGAAGCGGAACATGCGGAACTCCTGCGCGACGGAAGGTGACGGCGGCCGCAGTATAGGCTCCGCGGGCGGTCCGGCCAAGCGCGCAACGGCCAAGCTTGCAACGGCCAAGCGCGCAGCGGACAAGCTGCGCGTCCGTCGCCGGACGCCGCCGCGGCCTCCGGCGGAAAGCGAAGCGCGGCCGTCTCCGGCCGCGCCCGCTCGTTCCTGGTTGGCGGCGCGTCGCCGTCAGCTCGTCTGCAACTGCCTGAGCACCTTCTTGGCGACGCACTTGAGCGTGTCGAAGACGCCCACGCCCTGCACGGCGATGCCCTCGAAGTTGTCGTAGCCCTCGGGATTCAGCTCCTCGTTGAGCTCGGCGACGGGGATCGCGTCCGGCATGTCGCGCTTGTTCCACTGCATCACGAAGGGGATCTGCTCGAGGCTCAGGTCGTATTCCTTGAGGTTGTCGTGCAGGTTGTACAGCGCCTCGATGTTCGCGTCGAAGCGCGCCTCGCTGCTGTCGCCCACGAAGACGATGCCGTCCACGCCGCGCAGGATCAGCTTGCGGCTGGCGTTGTAGTAGACTTGGCCGGGCACCGTGTAGAGGTGGAAGCGCGTCTTGAAGCCCTTGACCTCGCCCAGCTCCAGGGGCAGGAAGTCGAAGAAGAGCGTGCGGTCCATCTCCGTCGCCAGCGTCACGAGCTTGCCCTTCGTCTCCGGGGCGAGCTTCTCGTAGACGTACTGGATGTTTGTCGTCTTCCCGCCGAGACCGGGGCCGTAGTACACGACCTTGCAGTTGATCTCGCGCGAGGAGTAGTTGATGAGCGACACGACATTCCCCTTTGCCGGCCGGTGGCGGGGCCGCGGCCCCCACACGTTCAATCCGCGAACAGGTTGTCGATCTCCGCCTCCACGCCGCGCGTGAAGGTCTCGTCGAAGGTGTCGTACTCCTCGTTGCGGTACTCCAGCTTCTCGTAGAGCCGTTCGATGATGTCGTTCAGTTCCTCGACCGCCCGCTTGACCCGCAGCCTGACCAGCCCGAGCGTCGTGCTCTTGGCGAACAGCACGACCAGGACCACGCCCTTGGCGATCTTCGCCAGGTACATGCTCTCGCGGGCGCCCTGGTGGAACAGCGTGCTGAAGTCGCGCTCGCCGATCAGCTTGGCCAGCTGGTAGTTCGCCTCAAAGTCGGCCGCGCACAGCGAGGCGAAGCTGGTCAGGTCGAAATCGACCTCGGGTCCGCACTGGCTGACCAGTTGCCCCGTGCGGTCGATCAGCACGACGTTGCTGGCGCGGCTGCTGCGCAGCAGGTCGTCCAGGACGTTGTTGATCGCCCAGTAGTCTTCCTCGAAGATGGCCCATTCGGCTCTGACCATGTACCGCACTCCTGCCGGGAAGCCCCGGCCCGGCTGCCGCGGGGCAACGGGCACTGAACGCAGGCAGGATATCGACCGGACGCGCAGCCACTTGACTGCGGAAATCCGGCGCGCGCGGCAGGGCGGCCGGGGGTCCGCGGGACGGGCCGGCGCGGCGCTAGAAGGCGCGGCGGAACTGGAAAGCGCGCTGCAGCGTGACCTCGTCGGTGTAGGCCAGGGCGCCGCCGACCGGGATCCCCGTGGCCAGGCGCGTCATCTGCAACTCGCTGGCGGACAACAGCCTCTGGATGTAGAGGGCCGTCGTCTCACCCTCGACCGAGGCGTCCAGCGCCAGGATCAGTTCGGTCACCGGCCCGTCCTGCAGGCGCTCGGCCAGGCGATCGAAGGGCAGGTCCCGGGCGCGCACGCCGTCCAGCGGCGAGAGCAGCCCGCCCAGCACGAAGTAGCGCCCGCGGAAGAACCCGGCCTTCTCGATGGGCAGGACGTCGACCGGACTGGCCACCACGCACAGCTGCGAGCGGTCGCGGG
>VGXH01000058.1 GCA_016873405.1 bacterium | reverse complement strand
TTTTTGACCGCGGCGGCGGCGACTTCCTCGACCGAACGCGTGTCATCCAGCAGGTGGAGCACGTCGCCCAGGACCTTCTGGGCGACGATGACGGCCATCACCTGGTGGCCGGCGCCCGTCAGGTGGATTCCGTCGGCTTCCAGAAGCGGGCGCGGCGGGACGAGACCGGCGAAGACCGAGGCGGCGTCGAGCACGGCGGTGCCCTGCTCACGCGCGACCGCGTCCAGGATGCCCAGGTGCGCCGCGTGCAAGGCCGACGGGTCGTCGTCCGGACGGATGTAACCGGCCGCGGCCAGGCGTTGCCGCGCGGCCGTTCCGATGGCTTCGGGCGCCCGCACGAACACGACCCGACAGCCCGCCGCCGCCGCCTCGCGCGCGATCGCCGCCAGGTTCTCCCGGTAATCGGCCGCCGGCACGCGCAGGGGCGCTTCGGCGGGCGGGCGCCGCCACAGCGCCGCCAGACGCGGGCGCAGCGGCGACAGCGAGGCTGCGTACTGCCGGTCCGTCAGGCCGATCGTGCGCCAATGGTCGTTCCAGCCGAAGTAGACCACGACGACATCGGGCCGCGCGGCCAGCAGCTGTCGCCGCAGCCAGACGAGTCCCTGGTGCGAGGTGTAGCCGGGCACGGCGGCGGTCAGGACCTCGGCCCGCCCGGCGAGCAGGGCCTTCAGGCGTCCCGGGTAGGGGGGACCTTCCATGGCGAGACGCGTGCAGGAATCGCCCAGGAACAGCAGGCGCGGCCGGTGGACCGCTGCCGCGATCTCGCGGTCGGGTCGCACCGCGCCCAGCGCCTCGTCGCCGGGGCCGGGCGGCCCCGCGAACGTCCAGAACAGGTGGCGATCGGCCGCGAACTGCCCGCGCTCGAACGCCTGCCTGGCGTTGACGCCGAAGGCCAGCTCCGGCCGCACCAGCCCGAAACCGGTCAGGCGCAGCGTCGCCTCGGTCAGCGCGAGCGTCAGCGCGATCGCGCCCAGGGACAGCCCCAGTCGTCGCATGCGGCACTCCTGTCGAACGCGGTCCGCGTATCCGGGATCCCGTTGCGGGCGAGGCCGTCCGGTTGGGCCGGGCTTGCGCCGCCGCGGCAAGATAGCATCCCGCGCGGCCCCGTGGTAATGACTCCTGTCTCCCGTCGGCCGGCCGTCAGGGCGGGGGCGCGCACGGACCCCGCTTCCTTGCGAGCGCGCGACCGATCCGCGATAATGAGCGGCATGTTCAAGCCCGCGCCGACGCCGGTCGGCGCGATCGACCCGCGCGCGGGAGTCGGGGATGGAGCGGAAGATCGGTTCTGTTGTCTGGAACTGGCGCGACGACCGGGGGGCGAAGGCCCGGGCCCGGATCGAGGCCCGAGCCCGCCGGCGCGGCCTGATCCAGGCGGGCGTGGTGCTCGCCGTCGCCGCCGCCTTCCGGTTCCTGCTGCACCGGAAACTGCCCGCCGACGTGCTGTTCGTGGCCGGCGTCCTGCTGCTGCTGGCGGCGCTGTGGCGCCCGCTGCTGCTGCAGCCGCTGCACCGGTTCGGGCAGGCCGCGGGCAAGGCGGCGGGCGTCGGCCTGGCCTGGCTGCTGCTGGTCCCGTTCTACTTCGCGTGCGTGGTGCCGGGCGGCCTGATCCTGCGGCTCCGCGGGAGCGATCCCCTGGCCCGGAAGCCGCTGCCCGCCGGACTGACCGGCTGGATTCCCCGACGCCTCGAACCGGCCGCGACAGCGCTGACGCGCCAGTTCCTGGACGAAGACCGGAAGGCGCGCCGGCTGGAGCGCCCCGAGTGCCCGCCCTCCGAGCGAGCCTGGATCACGCCCTCGGGCGACGGCGCGCGGGAGCGCCCGTGAACATCCTCGGCCTGAGCGCCTACTACCACGACAGCGCCGCCTGCCTGGTCCGCGACGGACACATCGTCGCGGCCGCCCACGAGGAGCGGTTCAGCCGCCGCAAGCACGACGCCGGCTTCCCGCGCCGGGCGGTCCGCTACTGCCTGGCCGAGGGCGGCGTGGGCCCCGGCCAGCTGGACGCCGTCGTCTTCTACGACAAGCCGCTGACCAAGTTCGTGCGCATCCTCGAGAACTCTTTCGCCGTGGCCCCGCGAGGACTGCGCACGTTCCTGCAGGCGATGCCGGTCTGGCTGCGCGAGAAGCTGTGGATCCCCGCCGAGATCGAGCGCGAGCTGCGACTGGCCGGCGCGGGGCGACCGGCGCGGATCCTCTTCACCGAACACCACGAGGCGCACGCGGCCAGCGCCTTCTTCGCCTCGCCCTTCGAGTCCGCGGCGATCCTGACGCTGGACGGCGTCGGCGAGTGGGCCACCTCCAGCCTCGGGCAGGGGCGGGGCAATCGCCTGCGCCTGCTCGAGGAGATCCACTTCCCGCACTCGCTGGGCCTGCTCTACTCGGCGTTCACCTACTTCACCGGGTTCAAGGTCAACAGCGGCGAGTACAAGCTGATGGGACTGGCGCCATACGGCGAACCGCGCTATGTGCAGCGCATCTACGATCACCTGCTGGACCTGCGGCGCGACGGCAGCTTCCGCCTGAATCTCGACTTCTTCGGGTACGTCGACGGCCTGACGATGACGAACGAGCGCTTCGCGCGGCTCTTCGACGGCCCGCCGCGCACCGGCGAGGGCGAGATCACGCGCCGCGAGATGGACCTGGCGCGATCGATCCAGGAGGTCACCGAGGAGGTCGTTCTCCGCATGGCCAGGCACGCCCACCGCGTGACCGGCGAGGGCAAGCTCTGCCTGGCCGGCGGCGTGGCGCTCAACTGCGTGGCCAACGGCCGCGTGCTGCGCGAAGGCCCGTTCTCCGAGCTCTGGATCCAGCCGGCGAGCGGCGACGCGGGCGGCGCCGTCGGGGCCGCGCTCCACGCCTGGCACCTGCTGGCGGACGGCCCCCGCATCCTCGACGGGCGCGACCGCATGGAGGGCGCCTATCTCGGGCCGGCCTTCCGCGACGCCGAGATCGCGGAGTGGCTGGACGACTGCGGGCACCCGTACCGGACGCTCGCGGACGGCGAACTGGAACGCGACGTGGCGGCGCGCATCGCGGCCGGCGAGGTCGTGGGCCTGCTTCAGGGGCGCCTGGAGTTCGGTCCGCGCGCGCTGGGGAACCGCTCCATCGTCGGCGACGCGCGTTCGCCGCGCATGCAGTCGCAACTCAATCTGAAGATCAAGTACCGGGAGTCGTTCCGCCCGTTCGCGCCGTCGGTGCTGGGCGAGCGCTGCCGGGAGTGCTTCGAGTTGACCTGCGACTCGCCGTACATGTTGCTGGTGGCCCCGGTGGCCCGCGAGCGCTGGCGCGATCCCGGCGGCCTCGACGCCGCCGCCGACGTCGTCGCGCGGGTCAATCAGGTGCGCTCGGACATCCCGGCGGTGACGCACGTCGACAACTCGGCGCGCATCCAGACGGTTCATGCCGAGACCAATCCGCGCTACCACCGGATCATCAGCGAGTTCGCCGCGCTCACGGGCTGTCCGACCATCATCAACACGAGCTTCAACGTGCGCGGCGAGCCGATCGTCTGCACGCCCGAGGACGCCTACCGCTGCTTCATGCGCACGGAGATGGACACCCTCGTGATGGGCAACCACGTGTTGCTGAAGGCGGAGCAGGCGCCGCTTGCCGCCGCCGACGACTGGCGCCGCGAGTTCCAACTCGATTGACGGGGGATGATGTGCATCGTCTGAGGCATCTGGGGCGGCTGCTGGCGGAAGTCGGACGCTACGCCGCGCGGCACAAGGCCTGGTGGTTGGTGCCGGTGGTCGTCGTGCTGCTGCTGCTGGCGCTGCTGATCTTCACGGGGCAGTCCGCGGCGCCGTTCATCTACACCCTGTTCTAGTGTCCTGAGTCGGGCTACGGTCCGGGCCGGCCGGTGCCGGTGACCAGCAGGTCCAACGAGTAGAAGTTCCACCCGCCATCGTCCACCCGGATCGTGCCCGCCGCCGCCGGCCCCGGTCGCGGGCGGCTGACGAACACGAACCGATCGGTGCCGCGAGCGGAAAGCCGCCCGATCAGCGTCTCGAACTGGGCCTGGCTGCGCACGAAGTAGATCGTGCGCTCACGGAACGCCGCGTGCAGTTCGTGTCCCACCCACCAGACGTCGGTGATCACGACCTGCGGCTCCAGTCCGGCCAGGGCCCGCTCCAGCCGCTCGGAGTAGAGCTTCTTCTGCCGCAGGAGCGTCAGCGAGTACCCCTGGCCGGCGATGCTGACCGTGAGCAGCGCGGCCAGCGCCGCCGAGGCGAACGCCCGGCGGCGGCCCGGCCTGTCGCGCCACTCGGCGAGCGTCGCCGCGGCGAGGGCGGCCAGCAGCGGATACAGGCAGAACTGCAGGCGTCCGCCCCAATGGAGGCTGACGGCGCCTGAGGCCGGTGCGACGAGGCAATACGACACGAAATAGAGGCACGCCGCCCAGAGGACGAACTCGCGGGCCCTGCCCGCCGGCTTCGCGGCGAGCGTCGACGCGGGGCGCAGCAGCCCGAGGACGAGCGCCGGCGCCGCCACGAAGAAGCTGTTGGCGCGCAGGAGGTGGTTCAGCGGCGATGGCGACGCGAGGTGCCCGGCCAGGAAGCCGGCTCCGGCCAGCGCCGCGAGGACCGCGAACCCCGCCACCAGCGTCGACGCGCGCGCAGGCTGCAGCCGCGGCCGCAGCGCGATGGCGGCCAGGAACGGCGCCGCCAGCAGGAAGGACAGGCCGCGCTCCGGGTGGGCGGCGACGAAATACAGATAGAAGATCAGCGGCCTCTTGGCGAGATGGTCGCCGGCGCCGCTGCCGTGCGCCAGCGCGCCGGCGTGGAAGCCGAGCGGATGGCCGGTCGTCAGCCACTGGAAGAGCACCAGGAGGGCGATGCAGCCGCCGAGCACCGCGCCGCCGACGAGCGCGATCCGCTTCCGCTCGCCCGGCAGCCGCCACAGCAGCAGGCTCGCGATGACCACCACGTACAGGCCCAGCACATCGCGCAGGAACAGCGAGGCGCCCAGCGCGGCGAAGCCGAGCAGCAACGGGCGCCGGGTGCGCTCGCGCAGGAAGTCGATGAGCCCGACGGTGCCCCACACGCAGAAGGCGGCCGCCAGGGTGTGCTCCCACAGGTTCAGCCCGTAGAACCACGCCGGCGTGGCCAGCCCGGCCACCAGCACGGCCAGATGGCGATCGCGGGCGCGCAGCTCGAAGCGGCGCGCGAGCGCCGATACCCCCGCCAGCATGGCGAGCGCGCCGAGGATCGGCAGCAGATTCAGGCCCGTCAGGCCGGCCAGCTTCAGCATGATCGCCGCGAGGTAGAGATACGCGGGCTGGAAGACCGCGATCAGCTGTCCGTCCTTGAAGGCCTCGAACGTCCCTTCCGGATCGAAGCGCAGCGGGTTCATCGTGAAGCCGGGATCGATCGCGGCGCCGTTCCACGGGATGGCATAGCGGCCGAAGTTCGCGTCGGCCAGCGCCTGGACCTGAAGGAAGCGGTTCTCGTTGTCGACCATCCAGAGCCCCCGCGCGGGCAGCAGGAGCGCGGTGCCGACATAGACCGCAAGGACCAGGCCGATCGACCACCAGTCGCCCAGCTTGGCTCGCAAGGGGAACGCGGTGCGCGCCATGTTCACTCCCGGTGGCCGGTCCGTCCGCTCGACCCGGAACCGACCGGTTCCGTCGGTTCCCGCGCGGCAAGGAAGGCGAGCAGTTCGCGAGCGGCCACGCGATGCCCCTGTTCGTCGGGGTGCTCGCGGCTGCAGCGACCCTGAAGGCGCCGCAGGTCGCCTCCGCTGGCCGCGGCGAAGGCCTCGAAGAGGTCGAGCACCGGCATCCCGGCCCGCGCCGCGAGGTCGGCCACGCGCGCATGCTGCGCGCGCCAGCGGTAGGACGCGGCCGGTTCGAACAGCGGGAACACCATGACCACCGGCTGGAAGCCGTGTCGCCGGGCCAGTTCCGCCAGACGCGCGAAGCCGCGCTCGGTGCGGGAGCCGGAACCGGGGTCGGGGGCCGCCGGCGCCGGCTTGGCATGGCGCAGCCAGATGAGGCGGGCCAGGTGGCTCTTGAGGACGAGGCTCCGGCCGATCAGGCCCTCGATCTCGAACTGCGGGTGGGTCCGGAACCCGAGCAACTCGGTCGAGACGTCGAAGTCGTCGTTCAGGCAATAGGCGACCACGACCACGTCCGGGTCCAGCGCCAGCCCCTTCTGAGCCAGGAACTCGACCTCCTGCACGGTGTCGTAGCCGGAAACGCTCAGGTTGATCACCTCGACCGGGGCCGCCTTGTCCGCCAGCGCCCGCTCGAGCTGTTTCGCGAACACGTCCTGGACCGCGAGGACCTCGCCGTCGTTGCAGAACCCGTAGCCGACCGAATCGCCGATGATCAGGATGCGTCGCGTGCCGGCAGCCTTGGCGCGCGGATACTCCCGGTCGCGCAGGCCGTAGCTGCTGATCCCGCGCGAGCCGGGATTCGGGACGTAGCGCAGCACGGGGTTGGTGCTGGAGACGAAGCTGCCGTGCGGGAGGTCGACCTCGATGCGGTTGATGCCGGGCGCGAGGCGCAGCAGGCGCACGGCCGCCTCGCCCGCCAGCAGGCAGACCAGGACGCTGGCGAGTGCGAGTGCGATCTTCCTGGTCATCGGTACCCGGAGTCGGCTGGTGTCGGCGCGAACCGCAGGACGGCGCCCGCGATCATACACGATGCGTCCGGCGCCGGCAACCACGGGTCGACCGCCAGCGGGGCAGCCGTTCCACGTCGCCCGTCGCGGGGCTCAGTTGCCGGCGGGAACGGCCGCCGGCGGCTGCCAGCGCGCCAGCACGGCCTCGAGTTCGGCGGTCCGCAGGGGCTTGGTCAGGTAGTCGTCCATGCCCGCGGCCAGGCACCCGTCGCGGTAGCCGTCGAGCGCGTGCGCGGTCAAGGCGATCACCGGCGTTCGCGGCAGGTCGGCCGCGGCCTCCGCGGCCCGGATGCGGGCCGTGGCCTGGAATCCGTCGGTGCCCGGCATCTGGACGTCCATCAGCACGAGATCGAAGCGCTGTTGCGACCAGGCGGTCACGGCGGCGCTGCCGTCGTCGGTCCAGGTGACCTCGCAGCCGAGCTTGCCCAGCAGCCGGGTGGCGAGCTTCGCGTTGACTGCGTTGTCTTCGGCCAGCAGGACGCGCGGGGCCGCGCCTCCGGCGGCCGCCCAGGCCGACGCCCGATCCCGCGGCGCCGCCGCCTCCACCGGCGCGATCGCCTCGGACAGCGGCACGACCAGGCAGAACGCGCTGCCGCTGCCCGGTTCGCTGCGCAGGGTGATGCAGCCTCCCATGAGCGTCGCCAGGCGCGCGCTGATCGCCAGACCCAGTCCGGTGCCGCCGTACTTCCGCGTCGTCGAGCCGTCCGCCTGCTGGAACGCCCGGAACAGGAGCGGCTGCGCAGCGGACTCGATGCCGATGCCCGTGTCCTGGACCGTGAACGACACCATCGGCGTGCCGGCCCGCCGACCCTCGAACCTCACGTCCACGTCGATGCGCCCGTCCGCCGTGAACTTGACGGCGTTGCCGACCAGGTTGGTCAGCACCTGCCAGAGCCGGTGCTCGTCGCCCGCGAGCCACGCGGGCACCTCCGGCGACACGGAGGCGGAGATGGTCGTGCCGCGGCCGGCCGCCGTCATTTGCAGCGGCTTGACCACCCTCTGGACGAGCTTGGTCGGCGAGAACGGCGCCTCCTCCAGCACGAGCCGGCCGGCTTCGATCTTGGAGAAGTCGAGCACCTCGTTGACGATCCGCAACAGCGTCTCGCCGCTCGTTTGCACGTCGGTCAGCAGTTCCCGCTGCTCACCGGTCAGGTCCGAATCCAGCACCAGGCCGCTCAGGCCGAGGATGCCGTTGAGCGGCGTGCGGATCTCGTGCGACATGTTGGCCAGGAACTCGCTCTTCGCCCGGTTGGCCGCTTGTGCCTGCTCGTTGGCCGCGGCCAGTTCCTCGGCGCGGAGCTCCAGTTCGACGCCCTTGCGAAGGCCGGACCACAGCTCCGCGTGGAAGTACCTCGCCAGGACTAGCATCTGCACCCAGTACACCACCATCAGCGCGGCAAGTCCGCTCTCGCGACCGTGGCCCGCCACTCCCAGCGTGACGGCCGTCGGCAGCAGCAGCAGCGAGACGAACATCCGCAGCACGCTCAGGCGCGGCGACAGGCTACTGACCGCGCCGGCGGCGATGCCGGCGGTGGCCAGCAGGCAGACCAGGAACGTCCAGCCGAAGCCCAGGGCCAGGCCCGTCATCGGCACGAGCAGACCCCAGACCGCCGCCGGCAGGAGAGTGACCAACGCGAACACCCGCCGCCAGGCGGCCGGATCCGCGTCGTAGCGCTTCTCGAACCGCAGCGCCATGCGCAGGCGCGCCCATCCGGTCAGCGCGTAGAGCGCGGCGACGGCGGCGACGGCCCAGGGCGCGGCCGTCCGCAGATCGGTGATGAGGGCCAGCAGCGCCAGGACCGGGACGTACACGAAGGCGACGCGCCGGGTGCGCGTGGCCAACTCGCGGTCGGCCTGGCGATCGAGGGCGGCCAGCCGCGCCTGCTGTGGACGCCGGGCGCCGTGGGCGCCCGGTGGTCGAAGGAACCGACCGGAAAACAAGGTGGACGACCCCTTCCGCGGAGGACCTCAAAA
>VGXH01000057.1 GCA_016873405.1 bacterium | reverse complement strand
GCCCGACTGGCGCGCCGCCTCCACCTTGGCCGGAGTCCAGGCCCAGCCGTTGGAGACCATGCCCCACGGGTAGCCCAGCGCGGTGATGGCCGCGCCCAGCTCGAAGAAGCCCGGATAGAGAAGCGGCTCTCCGCCGGTCAGGGCCACCGTGAGGCGGGCCGGGTCGTGCCGTCGCTTGATCCCGGCCAGGACGGCCAGGATGCTTGCCGCGGGCAGGTCAGGCTGCGAGACATCGGAGGCGCAGTCGCTGCCGCAGTGGCGACAGGCCAGATTGCAGCGCTGGGTGATCTCGAAGAAGAGGTAATTCAGGTCGTGGAGCCGCCGTTGGGCCGACTGGTGCATCGGCAGCAACCTGCGGTGGAGCCAGAGCCCGGCCGGGCCGCGGTCCCTCAGCGCGTTCAACGCCCGGGACCGCCCGGCGCGGGCCCGCGGGCCCGGGGCGGTCCGTACTCGACCGCATCGTCCATCGCGATGTCCAGGCCGTGCTGTTCCCAGGTGCCTTGGTCCCAGGAGCCCTGGCCCGGACTGGTCCGGTTCAGGTGCAGCGTCGTCTCGACGCTCGGGTAGGGGCCGCCGTGGACGGCGCCGTCGATGTCGGTCGCGACCACGGTGCACGCGCGCGCGCCGTCGCCGGCGCAGGGGATGTGGATGTCGTCTGCCGTGATCGACCAGGCGCCGCCGCCGTCGGAGGTGTCGGCCGCTCCGGCGGCGAAAGCGACTTCGATGCCGGGGATCGGCGTTCCTGCCCGGTCGAGAACGCGGCCGTCAACGCGGACCTTGCCGGTCGGCACGCCGTATTCCGGCATCGGTCCGTATTCGACGGGTTCGCCAGGGTCGTTGCTGCACCCGGCGCCGAGGATGGCGCCGAGGACGGTGCACAGGCAACGGTAGATGAGCTTCACGGGTCGGCACCCCTTCTTGCCCGTGATCATCTTACGGCGCCCGGCGGGCAGGCGTCAAGACACCCCGCGGCCGGCGCCCGCGGCCGGTCTGTCGCGGAGCTTCCCTGCTCCACAGACGGGCGCCGCGACAGATGCGGGTCGCGGCGCCGGTTCTGCACCATCATGGGGGCGGCGGTCGCCGCTGCGTTCGCGCTCAGCGGTACATGGCCTTGAGAGCGCCGAAGCTCGTCTCCGCCACCTCGATGGCGGGGTCGTAGGTGTAGGTCACGCAAACCTGCGCCGAGACGGTGAACGCCCAGCTGAAGACGCCCTGCCCGAACATGAAGTACACGCCGCCGAATCCGGGCGTCGTGAAGTTCAGCGTCTGGTCGGCGTAGAAGCTCGCCAGCGAATTCCACGCGATCACCGCGTCATTGGCCAGCGTGCCGGCGAAAGGCAACGTCACCGTGTACGGCTCGGCGCCGCCGGCCACGCCGAGCGAGCCGGACGCCTCGAGATGCTCGCTGAACGAGAAGACGGCCCCGGTAAGGTCCTGGCTCCTGACGCGCAGATCCAGCCCGAAGGCCCAGTCGCACGGCTCGAGAGGATCGACGTTCTCGCCGACCAACTGGCCGGCGTACGTCACGTCCAGCACGACGTCGGCGTCAAGCAGCGGAAAGCTCGTCAGGTCGTAGCGCGGCACGGTCAACGAGAACGCCCTGAACGGGCCGTTGAAGGTGCTGCAGTACGTGACGGACTGGGCCTGGACGGCCGACCCCAGGAGCGCGACGACGACAACCGGCAGCAAGCCCATGAGTAATCTGGTTCTCATACCTTGTTCCCCCTGACTGCATCTTCCATGAAGTGAAGGCGAGATCCCCTGCGGCATTGTCCCACTACGCGCGCCCGCTGTCAATCCGCTCGCGGCGGCGGCTCCGGCGGAACCTGGCCACGACAAGGCGCCATGCAGGGTCAACGCATTGTGGCGCCACATGTTGCCGTTCTCCGGCCGCGCCCCGACGCCTGGCGATGATTCGCTGGACGGATTCCCCGCCGGACCTCATGTTCGCGACATGAACGCAAAGCCGTTGCTGATCGTGAACCCGCGCGCCGGGCGCGGCCGCCACGGGTCCGGCGCGGGGCCGCTCGCCGAGCGGCTGCGGCGCGCCTTCGCGGTCCATGGACTCGCGGTCGACCTGGCCTGGACCGAGCGCTCCGGCCACGCGACCGAATTGGCGCGTGCGGCGGACGGCGACCTGATCGTCGCCGTCGGCGGCGACGGCACCGTGCACGAGGTGCTGCAGGGCCTGGACCTGGAGCGGCAGAGCCTGGGCGTCATTCCCGCCGGCAGCGGCGACGACTTCGCCTGGCAGCACGGGCTCTCCAGGCACCACAGGCCTGGCGACAGGCTCGCAGCGGCGGTGGCGCGCGTCGCCGAAGGACGAGAGACCCGGGTCGATATCGGGATCTGGGAAGGCGGGCGCTTCCACAACAACCTCGGCTTCGGTTTCGAGGCGGAGGTCAACCGCCTCAGCCACCGCGTGCGCGTGGTGCGCGGGCCGGCGCTCTACTTCGTGGCGCTGGGCCGCGCGCTGGCCGCGCTGCGCACCTACGAGGTGGACCTGGCCTGGGACGGCGGCTCGTTCGCGGGGCGGCTCGTCTCGGGGGCGCTGCTGAACGGCAGCCGCGTCGGCGGCGCGTTCCGGCTCTGCCCGGCCGCGCGGACGGACGACGGCCAGCTCGACCTGGTGACCGTCGGCGCCATGGGCCGGCTCGGCCTCGTGACGGCGCTGGGGCCGGTGCTGCGCGGTCGCGAGCCGCGCGACAGGCGCCTCGGCCGCGCGACGACGGAACGGCTGTCGCTGCGGGCCACCGAGCCGATCCCCGTCTACGCGGACGGGGAGTACTGCGGCAAGCACACCAGCCTGGAAGTTCGCGTGCTGCCCGGAGCGCTGCGGCTCCTGTGAGGCAGCGTCCGCCGCGGCGTGGCGAAGCCCGGTCGCCTTCCCGCTCCGTCGCGGCCGATGGGTGTTGGCCGAACCCGGTTCCCGGTGCGATCTTCCCGCCGCCGGCGCCGTTGCCGGCGCCAGCGGGAGCCGCGCGTGGACCTGACGATCCTGATCTTCGTCGATGGACTCGGCTGGGGGCCGCCGGACCCGGCCACGAACCCGCAGCAGACCTACGGCGGCGAGGTGTTCCGCTTCGGCTCCGCCGAGCCGGCGGTGGCGGGACCGGTTCCGGCCCGGGGCGGCGGCTGGGCCCGCGCGATCGACGCGGTCCTCGGCGTGCCGGGCGTGCCGCAGAGCGCCACCGGCCAGACGACGCTCCTGAGCGGCGTCAACGCACAGGCGGCGATCGGGCAGCACCTGACGGGGTTTCCGAACGAGGCGCTGCGCGCCATCCTGCGCGAGCACTCGGTGCTGTTGCAGCTGGCGCGGCGCGGCGTGCCGGCGCGGTTTCTCAACGCCTTCCGGCCGCGGTTCTGGGAGCTGTCCCGGGAACGCCAGTGGACGCTCTCGGCGACGACGGTGGCGAACCTGGCGGCGGGGCTGCCGTTCCGCACGCTGGACGACGTCGTGGCCGGGCGCTCCCTCTACCAGGACTTCACCAACGCCGACCTGATCGCGCGGGGGTTCGCGGTGCCGCCCTTCACGGCGGAGCAGGCCGGCGGCGTGCTCGCGCGAGCCGCGCGCGAGGGCGGCGGCTTCACGCTCTACGAGTATTTCCTGAGCGACAAGGCGGGGCACACCGGCGACGCGGGGGTCATCGCGGACGAACTGGTCAAGCTGGACGCCTTCGTGCGCGCCGCGCTGGCGGAGCTGGCGGCGGAGCTTGCCGGCGGCCGGGCTCTGGTGTTGCTGACCAGCGACCACGGCAACCTGGAGGATGCCACCGCGCGTCGGCACACGACCAACCCGGTGCCGCTGCTGGCGTGGGGCGCCGGCGCGCGCAATCTCGCCGACAAGGTGACGCGACTGGATGCGGTGACGCCAGCCATCGTAGGTCGCTACGGCGGCTGATCGAGAACGGCGGTCAGCGCGCGGCCGCCGTCAGCAGCAGCAGGCGGTGCTCCATCTCGCGCAGCGGCTGCAGGTCGCCCTTGCGCGAGGCCACGGACACGCCGGCGCGGAAGACGGCGGCGGCCTCGTCGCCGCGGCCCAGCAGTTCCAGCGCGCGGCCGTGGGCCAGGTACAGCGCGCTGTTGTCCGGCTGCGCGGCCACGGCGCGGCCCAGCAGCGGCTCGGCCTCCGCGTGGCGCTCCAGCGTCGCCAGCGCCCCGCCCGCGCCCAGCAGGGCCAGCGGGTCGTCCGCGTCGATCTCCAGCACCTCGGAGAACATCGCCAGCTTCCGCGCGGCATCCTCGCGGCGGGCGGCCGCCTCGGCGGCGGCGCGCCCGGCGGCCTCCCGCGCGTCGTCGAGGGAAGCGAAGCGCTTGAGCGTGGCCTGCTCGCGCTGGCGTTCGGCCTCCTGCTTGTCGCCGATCTTCATGTAGAACAGCGAGAGGTTCGTGTGCACGAGCGGCTCGTCGGGCGCGATCTCCTCGAGCTGCCGGAAGATGTCGATGGCCTCGTGGTAGCGGCCGGCGCGCCCGAGGATCACGCCCAGCGCCTCGGCCGCTTCGGCACAGCCCGGGTCGTGGCGCAGGGCCTGCTGCAGCAGCTCGACCGCGCCGTCATCGTCGCCGCGGCCGAAGCGGTGGACGGCGCGCTCGTGGAGGCGGCGCGCCAGGTCGGCGGCGTCGGTGCCCGCGTGCAGGGGGCTGAGGCGGACTTCGGGCGCGGCGATGCCGCCGTCGGCCAGACGCACCGTCAGCCTCGAACCGGGCGTGCGGTGGGCGCGGTCCAGGAAGGCCAGCGCCACCGGCGCCTGCCAGGCGGCCGACCAGGCCGCCGAGGCCCAGGTGCCGATCGCGCGCCCTTCGTCGCTCTGCACCGGTTCGCCTGGAGCCGGAACGGGCGGCGCGCCTTCGGGTCCGGCTTGCGGCTCGAAGACCAGCGCGCGCAGCGCCTCGGGCACCGAGCCGTAGGTGCGCACGCGCGCGACCACCTCCTGACCCAGATAGCAGCCCTTGGTCAGGCTGGCGACCGCCTGCTCCAGCCCCGTCTGGGCCAGCGCGCGACGTCCCGGCCGGAAGTCGACGCCCGGGCGCAGCGTCCCCGCTTCGACGCAGAGCCAACGCCAGGCCGTCTCGCCGTGGGCGCCGCTCGGCCAGTCCACCAGGTCGTGCTCGCGGGCCGCGCGCGCGATCGCGGCGGCCCGCCGTGGACCCTCGTCGGCCGGCCACAGCAGCAGCCAGCCGGGGTCCCCGGTCACTGGCGCCTCGATGGTGAACGGGGAATCTCCCGCCGCGCCGTCGCCCGAGATCGCAGCCAGAGCCGCCGGCGCGCGCGGCCCCAGGAGAAGACGGCCCGCGAAGTCCGCCGTGACGTCGTCGACCAGCGCGTCCTCGGTCACGACGTGGGTGCGCAGGTCGTCCGCCAGGTCGGCGCACTGGCTCCGCTCGGCGACCAGCAGCCAGGAGGGGAACGGCTGCCCGCGCTCGGGCAGGCGGAACACGCGCAACGGCGCCACCAGGGCCCCGGCGCGGTTGAGGCGCGCCGAGGGCTGCGCCTGTCCCGGCGCCAGCGCCAGCACGTCGCTCGTCAACTGGGATTGCAGCAGCGCGCCGGCGTCGGGGCCGGCGACCAGCACCGCGCCGAGCGACGGCGATGCCGCCCAGTCGGTGACCAAACCGAACTCGCGCGCCTGCCGGCACAGCGCGGCCGCGGCGCTCATACCGCGAAGCTCTCCCCGCAGCCGCAGGTGTTGGTCGCGTTCGGGTTGCGGAACTGGAAGCCGCGTCCGCCCAGCCCCGACTGGTGGTCGACGGTGATCCCGCGCAGGTAGATCGCGCTCTTGCGGTCCAGGTAGACCTCGAAGCCGTCCTGCGCGATGACCAGGTCGCCGTCGCGCCGCGTGTCGAACTCGACCTTGTAGACCAGGCCCGAGCAGCCGCCGCCGGCCACGCCCAGACGCAGACCCTGGCCCTGGCGGCCCTCGGCCGCGATCAGGCGCCGGACCTCGGTGGCGGCGCCCTTGGTCAGGCTCACCGCGTCGGCGACGGCGGTCGCGGTCGGCGCCGGGGCCGCGCCGGGAGCCGCCGTCGGCGCCACGGCCGCGGTGTCCGGCTTCGCGGAAGGCGGCGCCGCGGCGGCGCCGCCGACGCGCACCAGGTCGCCCAGGGGGCGCACCGGACCCAGGCCGGCCACCGGCACCGCGAGGGTGTCGTGCTTCTTCCAGATGCCGAAACGCGCGGCGCGCTGCAGGTACTGCTCGATGCTGCGACCGTCCTGGCCCTCGACGTGCGCGTCGGCATCGTGCAGGACCAGTCGCTCGTCATCCAGCGTGTCTCAGCGGCCGACATAGACCGTCTCGCCGGCCTGCGCGTAGACGGTGATGCCGTGCAGGGCGCCCTTGTCGTCGTGGAAGGTTCCCATCTTCACTCCGCTCGGGTCAGCAGAACTGCGCGAACGCAGCGGCCAATTCGCCGGCGACGACTTCGGCCGACTGGCCCTCGATCAGGTGGCGCGGCACGAAGTGCACCAGCTCGCCGTCCTTGAGCAGGGCGATCGACGGGCTGCTCGGCGGCACGTCGCCGATCAACGTGCGGGCGCGCGCGGTGGCCTCGAGGTCCTGGCCGGCGAACACGGTGGCCACGCGATCGGGCCGACGCGCGCCGCTCATGGCCAGCTTGACGGCGGGGCGCGCGCTGCCGGCGGCGCAGCCGCACACGGAGTTGACCAGCAGCAGGGCCAAGCCCTGGCGCTGCGCGAACCAGTCGTCCACCTCGCCGGCGGTTCGCAGTTCGCGCACGCCGGCGCTGGTCAGTTCGGCCCGCATGGGGGCCACGAGCTGCTCGGGATAGGGCATCGCGGGACTCCTCGGCTGCAAGAGCGCGGCCGCACAGGGCCGCCGTGGCATTCGTGCCGCGCCACGAATAATAAACTATACCTCATATGTCAAGTATGAGCCAGACGAGCGCCCGGCGAGACCGGGTCAATGGCCGCAGGCCTCGCCCGGGCAATCGCCGTCCGTCCGTTCCCACTGCAGCGTGGCGTGGCCGATGCCGAAGCGTTCGCGCAGTTCCCGGGCGGCGCGCGCCACCAGCAGGTCGTCGTCGCGCGGGTCCGGCTTGACCAGGTGCGCGGTGAGGGCCACCTCGGTGGTGCTGAGGGCCCAGATGTGCAGGTCATGGACGGCGGTGACGCCGGGCAGCTTGGCCAGATGCCCGCGCACGGCGACGGCGTCGATGCCCGGCGGCACCGCGTCGAGCACCAGGTCGAACGCCTCGCGCAGCAGGCCCCAGGTGCCCACCAGGATCACCACCGCGATCAACAGGCTGACCGCCGGGTCCAGCCAGGCCCAGCCCGTGGCCAGGATCACGGCGCCCGAGGCCACCACGCCCAGCGAGACGGCCGCGTCGGCCGCCATGTGCAGGAAGGCGCCGCGCACATTGAGGTCATGGCGTCGGCCCGACAGGAACAGCGCGGCGGTGGCGCCGTTGACCAGGAATCCGATGCCGGCGACGATGATGATCGGCCAGCCCGGCACCGGCACCGGCTCCTGCGCGCGCCTGACGGCCTCCCAGGCGATCCCGCCGACGGCCACCAGCAGCAGCACGGCGTTCAGCAGCGCGGCCATGATCGACGAGCGGCGCCAGCCGTAGGTGCGGCGCGCGGTGGGCGCGCGACGCGACAGGCGCACCGCGCCCCAGGCCAGGACCAGACCCAGGACGTCCGAGAGGTTGTGGCCGGCGTCCGCCAGCAGCGCCAGCGAGCCGGTGACCAGGCCGGCAGCCCCCTCCAGCGCAACGAAGCCCGAGTTGAGCGCGATGCCGATCGTGAAGGCGCGCTGCGTGCCGGCGGCGACGTCGTGGCCGTGAGCATGGCCGTGAGCGTGGCCATGGACGTGGCCGTGAGCATGGCCATGAGCATGGCCGTGAGCATGGCCATGAGCATGGCCGCGCGCGTGCGGAGGTCCGCGCCGATGTTCGTCGTGGTCCCGGTGGTGGTGTCCGTGCACGGTGGCTCCCGGTCGGCGGCGGGCCGCGGCCGCGCGGCCGTTCAGTAGGGGACGCGCCCCTCGTCGGCGCGCCACCGGTCCATCAGTTCGCGGCAGTCGTCCGCGGCGAGGCGGCCTTCGATGGCGAAGTCGGGCTCGCGCGATCCGGCCAGGACGTCGTAGATCGCCGCGTCGTCGAAGCCGACGGCCGCGGCGTCGGCGCGCGTCGCGCCGAAGCAGACCCGGTCCAGGCGCGCCCAGTGGATGGCGGCGAAGCACAGCGGGCAGGGTTCGCAGGTGGCGTAGATCTCGCAGCCCGACAGGTCGAACGTGCCCAGCTCGCGGCAGGCGGCGCGGATGGCCTGCACTTCGGCGTGGGCCGTGGGGTCGTTCAGCGCGACCACCTGGTTGTGCCCGCGCGCGACGACCACGCCGTCGCGCACGACCACGGCCCCGAACGGACCGCCGTCGCCGACGCCGAGCCCCGCGCGGGCTTCCGCGATGGCCTCCTGCATCAGGCGCGGGTCCGGCGCGCTCACGGCAGCCGGCCCTCGAGGTAGAAGATCTCGAACACCTTCTCGTGGAAGATCGGACCGTGGCCGAAGTAGCCGTCCTCGCCGAACAGCTCACCGTGATCGGACATCACCATGAAGTAGGTGTTCTCCGGGCAACGGTCCA
>VGXH01000056.1 GCA_016873405.1 bacterium | reverse complement strand
GGGGCTGCCTCGCCGCGCCAGCGCCGCGCGGATGATGTCGTCGGCGGCGGCATGCGCGCGTTCGGCATCGCCGGCGCGCCGTTCGTCGTAGTGGACGGCCGGGTGCAGGTTGCCGTCGCCGGCGTGGAACGCCGTCGCGATACGCACGCCGTGGCGCTCGCGCACCCGACGGATCTCGGCCACCAGGCCGGGCAGCTCGCCCAGCGGCACGACGACGTCCATGCTCACGTAGTTGGGCGACAGCCGACCGACGGCGCCGAACGCGCGCTTGCGGCACTGCCACAGCGCTGCGCGCTCGTCGGCGTCGGCGGCGCGCCGCACGGTCCGCGCGCCGGCCGCGCGCAGCAGTTCCTCCGCGCGGGCGGCCTGCCTGTCCGCGGCTTCCGTCTCGCCGGCCAGTTCCACGATCGCCACGGCCTCGACGTCGCCGGGCAGGCCCAGGCCGAAAGCCGCCTCGACCGTCCACACCATCGCCTGGTCGATGATCTCGACCGCCGCCGGCAGCAGGCCGGCCTGCAGCAGCTGCGGCACGGCCTCGGTCGCCGCGTCCAGGGCCGGGAACGCGGCCAGCAGCGTCTGCTCGGACCGGGGCGGCGGCACCAGTTGCAGCCAGGCGCCGGTGACCACGCCCAGGGTGCCCTCGCTGCCGCAGAGCAGGGAGCGCAGGTCCAGCCCGCGCTGCAGAGCGACCGGCGGGCCGGTGTCCCAGGCGCGGCCCTCGGCGTCGCACCAGGACAGCGCGCGCAGGTGGTGCGCGGTCACGCCGACGCTCAGACAGTGCGGGCCGCCCGCGTTCTCGGCGATGTTGCCGCCGATCGTCGAAGCCGCCT
The DNA here is from genome assembly GCA_016873405.1 of bacterium. Next base: position 7,982 of record VGXH01000056.1, on the reverse strand, counting down.
GGCTGGACGGGTCGGGCGCGAAATGCAGCCCGTGCGGAGCGGCGTGGCGCGAGACGACGGCGTTCAGCACGCCCGGCCCGGCGCGCACGGCCCCGCAGGCGACGTCGACGGCGCCCAGTTCGCGCAGGCGCGTCGCGACCAGGACCACCGCCCCGTCCGGCGGCACGGCGCCGCCGCTCAGGCCGGTGCCGGCGCCGCGAGGCACCACCGGCACGCCGGCGGCCGCGCACAGGGCCACGACCCGTGCCGCCTCGCCCGCGGTGGCCGGCAACGCCACCGCCAGCGGCCGCCCCCAGTCCAGGTGCGACGCGTCGCGGGCATGCACCGACAGGGCGGACGCATCGGTCCGCACGGCCGCCGCGCCGAGCGCCTGCCGCAGGCGCGCGATGAGCGTCCCGGCGCCCGCCGCCGCGGCGCCTGGCCCGTCTCCGACGTTCCGCTCTCCGGCGACCGGTTCCATCGTCCGTCCCGTCGTCGCTCGCCTGGAGCGGGGCATTCCGTCCGCGCGTGCGCCGACCCCATGATCGCGCAGGCGGGCGCCGCGCACCAGCGTCGGCTGCGCCGCCGGCGCGATCGGCCGCGCCCGCGTTGACGGGTCCGGCAGCGCCGCCTATTATGGCCCGATTCCGCTGCCGCGGGGCGGTCCGCGCCCCCGGGACGCCGACATCCGGGAGGGATCATGAAGATTGCCGTGTGTGTGAAGCAGGTGCCGGACTCCGAGACGCGGATCAGCCTGGCCGCCCCTGCCGCGAAGCTGGACCAGACCGGGTTCACGCGCGTGCTGAACCCCTACGACGCGTTCGCGGTCGAGGAGGCGGTGCGCATCAAGGAGGCGCGCGGAGGCGAGATCACCGCGATCACCGTCGGCCCCGAGACCGTCAGGGAAACGCTCAAGAAGGACTGCCTGGCCGTCGGCTGCGACAAGGCGATCATCATCAACGACCCCGCGCTCGCCGGCGCGGACGAGGCCGCGGTCGCCGAAGTGCTCTGCGCCGCGCTGCGCAAGGAGACGTACGACCTCGTGCTGTTCGGCATCAAGGCCATCGACGACGACAGCGGCCAGGTCGGGATCATCGTCGCCGAGAAGCTGGGCCTGCCGCACGTCTCGACGGTGACGAAGCTGGAGCTGGGCGACGGCAAGCTGACCGCACACCGCGAGATCGAGGGCGGCAAGGAGATCGTCGACTGCCCGCTGCCGGCGGTCCTCACCTGCCAGAAGGGCCTCAACGAGCCCCGGCTGCCGAGCCTGCCGAACATCATGAAGGCCGGCATGAAGCCCATGCAGGTGGTCACCTGCGCCGACCTGGGCGTGACGCCGCCGGCCAGCCTGGTCGAGATCCGTCGGTACAGTCCCCCGCCGGCCCGCGGCGCCTGCCGCCTGGTGGGCGGCGACGACGCGGCCGCGGCCGCGCGCGAGCTGGCCCGCGTGCTGAACGAGGAAGCGAAAGCCATCTGACGCAACCAGTCGGCTGACGCGACCCGTCAGCCGGCGCATCAACCCGCGGGGGAACGATTCATGCCGAACATCGCGGTCTTCATCGAACAGCGCGACGGCGCGATCAAGAAGGTGGCCTGGCAGATGATCGCGCAGGCCAGGCGACTGGCCGACGCCGCCGGCGGCGAGGTCTGGGCCGTGCTGCTGGGCGGCGACGCCGGCGCGGCCGCCGGCCCGGCCGGCGCCCACGGCGCGCACAAGCTGTTCTTCGCCGGCGACCAGCTGGCGGCCTACGACAGCGAGCGCTACGGCATCGCGCTGGCCGCCTTCTGCCGCGCGCAGAAGCCCGACCTGGTGCTGGTGGGCGCCACGGCCATGGGCCGCGACCTCGGGCCCAAGGCGGCGGCGAAGCTGGGCTGCGCCTGCATCAGCGACGCCATCGCGCTGAAGTTCGAGGGCGGCGCCTGGGAGATCAGGCGGCCGGTCTACGCCGGCAAGTGCTTCGTCGACGTCGTGCCGAAGACGGCGCCGGCGATCGTGGGCATCCGGCCGAACGCCTTCGTCGCGCAGGAGTGCGGCGGCGCGGCGGCGCCGGTGATCGCGTTCGACGCCCAGCAGGCGCAGGCGGCGCCGAAGGCGGTCGGGCGCGAGGTGGTCGCGGCGGCGGCCGGTCGCGTCGAGCTGACCGAGGCCGACATCGTCGTCTCGGGCGGACGCGGCATCAAGGGACCGGAGCACTACGGGCTGATCGAGGAGCTGGCCGCGGCGCTGGGCGCGGCCGCGGGCGCGAGCCGCGCGATCGTCGACGCCGGCTGGGTCGACTACTCGCACCAGGTGGGCCAGACGGGCAAGACCGTCGGACCGAACCTGTACATCGCCTGCGGCATCAGCGGCGCCATCCAGCACCTGGCGGGCATGAGCAGCAGCAAGTGCATCGTCGCCATCAACAAGGACCCGGCCGCCCCCATCTTCAAGGTGGCGGACTTCGGCGTCGTGGGCGACCTGTTCGAGGTCGTGCCCGCGCTGACGAAGGCGGTCCGGGAGATCCGCGGCTGAGCGGCGCGCCGGCGCCGGCCGGCGCGAAGCGGTGATCGGCGCGACGAGATGACCGGCGCGACGAGATGACCGGCGCGACGAGATGACCGGCGCGACGAGATGACCGGCGCGACGAGATGAACGGCGAGGGCCGTGACCCGCGGGGCGCGGCCCTCGCTGCGTCTCGATGGCGCGCGACCTCAGCGGGCTTTGCCGGCCAGCGCCTTCTTCATGCCGCCGTCGACCGGCTGCGGCCCGAACCAGACCGACCACAGCGCCTCGACGAACTTCGGATTGGGGATGACCCCGCGGGCCTCGCCGTTCAGTTCGGTGGTCACGCCGTCCCCGGGCAGGTAGGTGAACAGGATCACGTCGCCGGACTGGGCGTCGCGCGTGAAGTAGCCCTCGAAGGTCGCCAGGTCCTCGGCGATCGCCGTGCGGTCGGGGTAGTTCCTCTCGATCACCTCGCGAAAGGCGCCGATGAGCTTCGCCCGCGAGAAGCTGCGCCGCAGGTCCAGGCGCAGCCGCTTGGGCGCGTCCAGCGTCCAGATGGCCGCCGCGCGATCCTCCCCGAGCTCGGCGCCGGCAGCCACCCAGGAGGCGATCGTGTAGACGTCGACCTTGAGCATCGTCTTCTCGCGCAGCGCGGCGCCCGTGGCCGTCAGCGCCTGGTCGCCCGCGGCGGTCACGACCGTGATCGTGTCCGGGTATTCGGTGCCCGTCTTCGCCTCGACGACGGCCCAGGCCTGGCCCGCCAGCAGCAGGGCCGCCGCCAGGGTGGCGGCCGCGATCCGGTGTCGCATGATCCGGTCTCCTTCGGTCTGGGGGTCTGCGGGGCGCCCGCCGTCGCGCGACGGCCGGCGCGGGCAGGTGAGGGTATCGCCGCCTGGCCGCCGCGACAAGCGAAAGCGCGGCCGGCGGCACGCGACCTGCTTCGGCTCAGGCACCTGGACGCCGCGGGCGCCGGCGACCGCCCCGGCGGGCGCTGCAAGCCGGCAAACCGTTGACGAGCAACAACCTGGAAGGCGGGACGGCGGTGGCCGAATCCGATCTCCTGACGCCGCCGGCGGGCGGACTGCTGAGCCTGGCCATGATCGTGCGCGACGGTGGCCAGTTTCTGGACCCGCTGCTCGCGGAGGCCGCCCGGCACTGCGACGAGATCGTGGTCGTCGACACGGGCAGCCTCGACGACAGCGTCGCCACGGCTGCCGCCCGCGGCGCCCGCGTGGAGCGCCGGGACTGGGACGACGACTTCGCGGCGGCCCGCAACGCGTCGCTCGCGTCGTGCACCTGCCGCTGGGTGCTGTGCCTGGACGCCGACGAGCAGCTGAGCCCCGCCGACTGGGCCGCCGCCCGCGAACTCGCCGCGCGCTGGGACGCCGTCGGCGCCGCCGCGGCCCGCCTGACGACGCGCAACTACCTCCGCGAACCCTGGAGCCGTCGCGGCTGGGCGCCCGTGCCGGCGGTGGACGCGCACGCGCTGCCCGGCGGCGCGGAGCCGGTCGCGCCCGGCTACGTCCCCACCGCCAAGGTGCGCCTGTTCCCGCGCCTGCCCGGCATCCGCTTCCGCGGGCGCCTGCACGAGACCGTGGAGGCGAGCCTGGCCGAGGCGGGCGTGCCCGTCCGCGAGGTCCCGATCGTCGTGCACCACTTCGGAACGCTCGTCGAGAATCCCGCCAAGGCGCGGCGCTACCTGGAACTGGCCCGGCGCAAGGCCGCCGAGGCGCCTGACGACGCCGTCGCCTGGAAGGAACTCAGCGACGCCGCCCTGGCCGCCGGCGACCGGACGGCCGCGCTGCGGGCGGCCGAGCGCGCGCTGGCGCTGGCGCCCGGCAACGCCGAGGCGCGCCTGACCGCCGGCCTGCTGCTCAAGGAGAGCGGCGAACTGACGCGCGCCGACGCCCACCTGCTGGCGGTGGCCGCCTGCGCCGGCGTCGACGACGCGCAGCTGGCGCTGGCGTTCCACCTGCGCGCGCAGGTCGCGATGCTCGACGGCCGCGGCGAGGCCGCCGGCGCGCTGCTCCTGGCGGCGCTGCGCCTGGCGCCCGGGGACGGCCACCTCCACAACACGCTCGGCGTCTGGCACCTGGCGGCCGGGCGCGGCGAGCCCGCCCGGCTGGCCCTGGAGCGCGCCGCGGCGCTGTTGCCCCACCTGGCCGAGCCCTGCCTGAACCTCGGGCGCCTGTACGAGGCGACGGGCCAGACGGCCCTGGCCGCGCGCCAGTACGAGCTGGCGCTGGGTCGCGAGCCGGGTCGGGCCAAGGCCGCGGCGGCGCTGGCACGCCTGGGCGTTCACGTTTGAGCCCTCGCGCCTGGGCCCTCGCGCCTGGGCCTTCGCCCGGGACCCGGGCGGTTCGACCGTCGCGGCGCGCCGGTCAGTTCAGCTTCTGCCGGACCAGGCCCAGGTCCAGGCCGCCGGCCTCGGCGATCCGCGCGTGATGCCGCGCCTGCTCGTCGTCACCCAAGCGGCTGCAGGCGATGCCCAGGTAGGCATGGGCGACGAGATTGCCCCCGTCCAGCTGCAGCGCCCGACGGCAGGCATCGGCCGCCGCGTCGAATTGCCCGAAGCGGCAGAAGAGCCGGCCCTGGCGCGCCAGCGCCTCGGCCGAACCGGGTTCGAGCGCGAGCGCCTGGCCGTAGGTGGTGAACGCCTGGCGCAGCTTCTCCTGCTTCTCGAACACGGAGCCGAGGGCGAGCCAGAGAGCCGGCGCTTCCGGCGCTTCGGCCAGATGGCGCAGGCAGGCCTCTTCGGCCTCGTGCGCGCGGCCGGCCGCCAGCAGGGCCGCCACCACACGGGTGCGCGGGACGACATCGCGCGGGGCGAGCCGCACGGCCGTCGCGAAGCTCTCGAGGGCCGCCTGCGGCCAGCCCGACTCGAGATAGGCGTCGCCCAACCCCAGGTGGGCCGCCGGCGAGTCCGGCAGCAGCACGAGCGCCTGGCGCGAGACCGCTTCCGCGCGAGCCGGCCGTCCCAGCCGCAGGTAGAGGCGCGAGAGCTCGAGCAGCAGCGGCGCCGGGTCCTTCGCGTGATGGCAGCCCGCCTCCAGGACGGCCGCCGCCGCGGGCAGATCGCCCGCGGCTTCCAGCCAGCCGGCGTAGGCAAGATGGTTCACGGCCTGGGCGGGATCGGCGGCAACAAGTGCCTCGCCCGCGGCGCGCGACGAGACCGAGGGAAGATCGGCAATCGCCGGGCACGACGCGGCACCGAGCCACGCCGCCACGGCGCAGGCAGCGACAATTCCAGATTTCATGGCTTCTCCGGTTGATTCGTGGGCTGCGGCCGCCGCCCCCTGCGGCGACCGGGGTCGGCGCCCGTCATCAAGTTCGGTGCCAGACGGCGGGGACCGGCACAACGCAACAGCCGCCCCGGAGGGGGCGGCTGCGGGCGGACGGGCGCCGGAGGCGGCGGCGCGGAGTCAGGCGTCGAGCCGGCGCCGGACGTCGGCCAGGGCCGCGTCGGCGTCGCGCACGATCTCGGCCAGGATCTCGCGCAGCGGCTGCACGCGTTCGACCAGGCCCACGGACTGGCCGGCCATGAGCGAGCCGTGCTCCACGTCCCCGTCGACGGCGGCGCGGCGCAGCGAACCGACCCAGTACTCCTCGACCTTGTACTGCGCTTCCTGGCGATTGATGGCGCCCTGGCGCAGCTGCTCGAGCAGCTCGAGCTGCAGGTCCCCGAAATGCTCCATCGCGTGGTTATTCAGCGCGCGCACCGAGACGACCGGCAGCTTGGCGCTGTACTGCGGCGTCGAGATCGCCTCGCGGGCCCGCGCCTTGATGAAGACCTCCTTGAAACGCGGGTGCGCCGCGCACTCCTCGGCCATCACGAAGCGCGTTCCCATCTGGGCGCCGGCGGCCCCCATCAGCGCGAGGTGCGCGATGAACTTGCCGGTGGCGATGCCGCCGGCGACGAAGATCGGCAGCGACGGGAAGTTGAACAGGATCTCCTGCAGCAGCACGACCGTCGAGACGTGCCCGATGTGGCCGCCGGCTTCGCTGCCCTCGAGGATCAGCGCGTCGGTGCCGTAGTCGATCATGCGCGCGGCGATGCTGCCGGTCGAGGCGAAGCAGAGCACCTTCGCGCCGCTGTCCTTCGCCTTCTGCACCTCGGAGGCGCGCGGGATCGAGCCGGCGAAGACGATGTGGCTGACCTTGCGCTCGCAGAGGATGTCCAGGTGCGGCAGGTAGTTCGGGGCGATGGTGATGACGTTGCCGGCGAAGGGCCGCTCCGTCAGGGCGCGGGTCTCGTCGACGTACTGCGCGAACGTCTCGGGCGGCATGTTGCCGGCCGCCAGCACGCCGAAGGCGCCGAGGTTGCTCATCAGCGACACGAGCTTGGGGTCCGAGATCCAGGTCATGGCTCCGCACATGATGGGCAGTTCGCTGCCGAGGAACTCCTTGCCCCGGCGCCAGACCTGGTCGAGCGCGGGCGTGGAGGCGACGGGTTGCTGCGTGCTCATCGCGGGTCCTTTCGTGGCGGTGGTGGCGGTCGACGGACTCGGTCCGGTATAGCAGAAACGCGCGGGCCGCGCAACGCCGGCAGATCACCGGTCGCGTCCGCGGCCCCGCTTCAGGCCAGATTGTCCAGCAGCACCTCGGCGATGTCCCGCGCCCGCAGGCGCTCGGCGCGGTCGGTCTCCTTGATCGCGTCGCCCAGCATCGTCAGGCAGAACGGGCAGGCCGTGCAGACCTCGGCCGCCCCCGTCGCGGCGGCTTCCTCGATGCGGTTGTGGTTGATGCGCGTGCCGAGGTGCTCCTCCATGAACATGCGCCCGCCGCCGGCGCCGCAGCAGAAGCCCTCGCGGCGATGGCGCGGCATCTCGGCGACCTTCAGGCCGGGCACGGCGCCCAGCGTCCGGCGCGGGGCGTCGTAGACGTCGTTGTGGCGGCCCAGGTAGCAGGAGTCGTGGTAGGTGACCGTCAGGTCGGCGCCGGGCTTGAGCGTCAGCCGGCCCTCGCGCACGAGCTCGGCGAGCAGCTCGCTGTGGTGGATCACCTCGACGCCCTCGAGCCCGAAGTCGGGGTACTCGTTCGCGATCGTGTTGAAGCAGTGCGGACAGGCGGTCAGGACCTTGCGCACGTCGTAGCGCTTGAAGGCCTCGATGTTGACGGGGGCCTGCATCTGGAAGAGGTATTCGTGTCCGACGCGCCGCGCGGGATCGCCGCAGCAGCCCTCCTCGCGGCCGAGGACCGCGAAATCGACGCCGGCGCGGTCGAGCAGCCGCACGAGCGCGCGCAGCACCTCCACGTTGCGGCTGTCGAAGCTGCCGGCGCAGCCGACGAACAGCAGGTAGGCGGCGCGGCCCTTGTCGCGCAGGCGCGGCACGGGCAGGTCGCCGATCCAGTCCTCCCGCGCGGCGCTGCTGGCGTTCCAGGGATTGCTGTTGTTCTCCAGGCCCCGCAGCGCGTTCTGGAGCGCGGCGGGGACCTTCGCCTCCATCATCACCAGGTGGCGGCGCTGATCGACGATGTTCGGAATGTGGTCGATCATCACCGGGCAGCTGCTCACCCC
>VGXH01000055.1 GCA_016873405.1 bacterium | reverse complement strand
GGCCGCCAGCCGCGGCATCTGCGGCTGTCCCGCTCCGACCAGCGTGACCGGAAGGGCGCGCCGTGAACACCGGTGGAGGGCCGCGATCAGCGCCTCCAGTTCACCGGACTTGAGGTACTGGATCTCATCCAGCAGGAAGACCAGTCCGGTGCCCTGCCCCTGCGCGGCTTCACCGACGGCGACCAGCAGGTCGCCCAGATCATCGCCGATGCTCCCGCTGTCACCCAGCCCCGCGAGGGCTTCGGCATCGAATCCGGCCGTGACGGCGCCGTCGGGATTGAAGGTGAGCGTGAACGACTTGAGGACCGAGGCGGCCCGGTGCAATCGTTCGTTCCAGCGCGCCTTGGGGGCCAGCGGCAGCAACGCGCGCCGCACGTGCTGCGCGATGCGCCCAGCGAACGAACCGCTTTTCTCGATCTCCCACTCGATGGTGGCCCAGCCGCGGGCCTCGGCGCGCTGACGGAACTCGTCGAGCAGCACCGTCTTGCCGACGCCGCGCAGCCCCGTGATGATCATCGATTGATCGATGCGGCCGGCAGCCATGCGGTCCAGCAGGACCTCGAAGGCCTCCAGCTGGGCATCGCGCCCGACCAGCACGGGAGGCCGGGTGCCGGCGCCCGGCGCGAAGGGATTCCGGCGGGGATCCATGGCACCTCCTTGGCAAACTAAACAAAACCAAACAAAAAAACGAAAAATGTGTTCAACTTGTCAGGACCCGATGAGCACCGGGCGATCAAGATCCGGTCTCTTGTTGTAAGTATATGTCATATGATAAATTATATACACACCAACGCTGGGATACGCCTCACCATTCAGCGTTCCGTCGCTCACGTTTGCCCGCCCGGAAACACCCGCAGATCCCGCGCCTGCACCCAGAACCGCCCCCCCACCGCCACCTTCAGGCTCCGGTAGACGTCCTGCGGCACGTCGGCCGAGAAAACCAGCCCGGCCTCGGTCGTCAGGGTCAGGCGCACGGCCGGCCCGGCGGCGTGGATGCCGGTCACCGTGGCCGGCAGCGAGTCGCTGCGCGGCAGCAGGTGCAGCGACAGCTCGTGCGGGCGGATGAACACGCGCGTCGGTCCCGCGTGCAGGTGCGCCGCGTCGGGGTGCTCGACCTGCAAGGAAGCGAACGTGATCTTGCCGTCCTCGACGCGCCCGTCGAACACGTTCACGTGGCCCAGGAAGTTCATGACGAACTCGGTGGCCGGGTCGTGGAACACGTCCTCCGGGGTGCCGGCCTGTTCGATGCGGCCCTCGTTCATGACCACCACGCGGTCGGCCACCTCCAGGGCCTCGTCCTGGTCGTGAGTGACGAAGACGCTGGTGACGGCGATCTCGTCGTGCAGGCGGCGCAGCCAGGCGCGCAGCTGCTTGCGCACGCGGGCGTCCAGGGCGCCGAAGGGCTCGTCCAGCAGCAGCACGCGCGGCTCCACGGCCAGCGCGCGCGCCAGCGCCACCCGCTGGCGCTGCCCGCCCGACAGCTGCGAGGGATAGCGGTGGGCCATCCCTTCCAGCTGCACCAGCTTCAGCAGGTCGCCCACCTTGCGGTCGATGACCTCGCGCGCCGGCCGCTCGCGCCGGGGCCGCACGCGCAGGCCGAAGGCCACGTTCTCGAACACGGTCATGTGCTTGAACAGCGCGTAGTGCTGGAACACGAAGCCCACGCGCCGCTCCTGCACGCGGCGGCCGGCCACGTCCTCCTGGTGGAAGCGGATGGGACCGCTGCCCTCATCCGGCACCTCCAGACCGGCGATGATCCGCAGCAACGTCGTCTTGCCCGAGCCGCTGGGTCCCAGCAGCGCCGTGATCTGCGCGTCGGGGATCTCCAGCGACACGCCCTTGAGCGCCCGGAAAGCGCCGTAGCTCTTGTTGACGTTCTCGACGGTGATGCTCACGGTTCATCCCCCGCGATCAGGACGCTGGCGGGCGCCGCTGCCATTCGCCACTCGACCAGGGTCTTGGCCGCCAGCGTGACCAGCGCCAGCAGCGCCAGCAGCGAGGCGACGGCGAAGGCCGCGACGAAGTTGTACTCGTTGTAGAGGATCTCCACCTGCAGCGGCATCGTGTTGGTTTTGCCGCGGATGTGCCCGCTGACCACCGAGACGGCGCCGAACTCGCCCATCGCGCGCGCATTGCAGAGGATCACGCCGTACAGCAGCGCCCACCTGACGTTCGGCAGCGTCACCCTTCGGAACGTCTGCCAGCCGGAGGCGCCCAGGGTCAGGGCCGATTCCTCGTCCTCGGTGCCCTGCTCCTGCATGAGCGGAATCAGCTCTCGCGCCACGAACGGCACCGTCACGAACATCGTCGCCAGCACGATGCCCGGCACGGCGAAGATCACCTGCAGGCCGTGCGCCTGCAGCCAGCCGCCCAGCCAGCCGTGCAGGCCGAAGACCAGCACGTAGATCAGGCCCGAGACCACCGGCGAGACGGCCAGCGGCAGGTCGATCAGCGTCGTCAGCAGGCTCTTGCCCGGGAACTCGAACTTGGCCACGGCCCAGGCCGCCGCCAGGCCGAAGACGAGGTTGACCGGCACGGCGATGCCCGCCGCCAGCAGCGTCAGGCGGATCGCCGACCGCACGGCGGGATCCGCGAAGCCGGCGAAGTAGGCGTCCGCGCCCTTGCGGAAGGCCTCGACGAAGACCGCCAGGAGCGGCGTGACCAGGAACGCGCCCAGGAACGCCAGCGTGGCCGCCACCAGCAGCGTGCGCACCCAGCGCGGTTCGGCGGTGGCCGGCTTGAGGCTCATCTCAAGCCCCCCTCGCGTGACGGCGGCCCGACCAGCGCTGCAGCGCGTTGATCAGCAGCAGCATCACGAACGAGACGACCAGCAGCAGCACGGCGATGGCCGTGGCGCCCTCGTAGTCGTATTGCTCCAGCTGCGTGACGATGAGCAGCGGCGCGATCTCCGTCTTCCCGGGCAGGTTGCCGGAGATGAACACCACCGAGCCGTACTCGCCCAGCGCGCGCGCGAAGGCCAGCGCAAACCCGGTCAGCAGCGCGGGCGTGATGGCCGGCAGGATCACGCGCAGCAGCGTCTGGTGCCGGCGGGCGCCCAGGCTGGCGGCGGCCTCCTCGACGTCGGCCTCCAGGTCCTCCAGCGCCGGCTGCAGCGTGCGCACGACGAACGGCAGCCCGATGAACGTCAGCGCGATGACCACGCCCAGCGGCGTGAACACGGCCTTGATGCCCCACGGCTCCAGCGCGCGCCCCAGCCAGCCGGTGGGCGCGTAGATCGTGGTCAGCGCGATGCCCGACACCGCCGTCGGCAGCGCGAACGGCAGGTCGATCAGCGCGTCGATCAAGCGCCGGCCGAAGAAGCGGTAGCGCACCAGTGTCCAGGCCACGACGAAGCCCATCACGGCGTTGATCGCGGCCGCGATGAACGCGGCGCCGAAGCTGAGCCGGCAGGCCGCCAGCACGCGCGGGGCGGTGACCGTCTCCCAGTAGCCGTCCCAGCCCAGGCCGCGCGCGCGCAGGAACAGCGCCGCCATCGGGATCAGCGCCACCAGGGACAGGTACACGACGGCGATGCCCAGGGTCAGGCCGAAGCCGGGCAGCACCGAGTGTTGTCGCTTCGGCCAGCGCACCGGCTCTCCCCTACCTGGCGTAGATGGCGTCGAACACGCCGCCGTTGTCGAAGTGCGTCTTCTGCGCGCGCGCCCAGCCGCCGAAGACCTTGTCGATGGTCACCAGCTCCAGGGTGGGGAAGCGCTCGAGCAGGGCGCGGTCCACCAGGTCGGCGTTCACCGGCCGGTAGTAGTGGCGGGCCGCCAGCTCCTGTCCCTTCGGCGAGTACAGCCACTCCAGGTAGGCCTGGGCCAGCTGCCGCGTGCCGTGGCGGTCGGCGTTGGCGTCGACCAGCGCCACGGTCGGCTCGGCGACGATGCTCAGCGACGGCACCACGATGTCCACCTTGTCCGGCCCCAGCTCCCTCACCGCCAGGAAGGCCTCGTTCTCCCACGCCAGCAGCACGTCGCCGATGCCCCGCTGCACGAAAGTATTCGTCGAGCCGCGCGCGCCCGAGTCCAGCACCGGCACGCGCTTGAAGATCTCGGCGACGAACGCGCGCGCCTTGTCCTGGGCGGCGGCCACCGCCTTGGTCTGCGCCGGATCGTCCAGCCGGTCCAGCCCGCCCAGTTCGCGCTTGAGCGCCCAGGCCCAGGCCGCCAGGTAGTTCCAGCGCGCGCCGCCGGAGGTCTTCGGGTTGGGCGTGATGACCTCCACGCCGGGCTTCACCAGATCGCCCCAGTCGCGGATGCCCTCGGGGTTCCCCTTGCGCACCAGGAAGACGATGGTCGAGGTGTACGGCGCGCTGTTGTGCGGCAGCCGCTGCTGCCAGTCCGCAGGCAGCAGCTTCGAGTGCTGGGCGATGGCGTCGATATCGTACGCGAGAGCCAGCGTGACGACATCGGCCTGCAGCCCGTCGATCACGGCGCGCGCCTGCTTGCCCGAGCCGCCGTGCGACATGTCCACCGACAGGTCCTGTCCGGTCTTCTGCTTCCAGTGCGCGGCGAAGGCGTCGTTGAAGTCGTGGTAGAACTCGCGGGTGGGATCGTAGGACACGTTGAGCAGTCGCGCGGCGTTGCCTTTGCCGGCGGCCTGGGTGGCCGCACCGACAACCGCCAGCACGAGCGCCAGCCCGCCGGCCAGCGCCAGGGTTCGGATGCCAAACCTGCCGTTCATGCCGCCACGATACCACATGCGCCGCTCCTGCCGTCGGGGTTCCGGTCGTGCCGCAGCCGGTTCCATTCGCAAGCCTCGGGCCTCGCGGGGGTCAACGTCAACTGCTTTGATGCCAACACCTCGTTGACTCGGTATTATGTATACAGCATATATTCTTGCCATGCCGTTGCATATGCTGTTATCTTCCAGCATATAACACGGCTAGGGGGTCGCGGTGCCGGACACGCTCGATCTCTGGCGTCAAGCCAGCCTGCACCCGGACCTCGGGGCGTTCGTCACCGAGGCGGCGACGTGGCTCGAGGCCCGGGTGCCGCTGCGCCGGCTGGAGGTGTGGCGCCTGCGACGGGACGGCCGCGCCGTCGTGCCGGTCGGGGCCGGCAGCCGCGCCGGCGGGCCGCGCGAACTGGACCTGGCGCGGGCGGCCGCGCTCGCGGACTGGATCGCCGGCGGCGCGGCTGCAACGTGGGCCGCCGCCGCCGGGCCGCCCCCGGGACCGGGCGCGGTCTGGCGCGGCGCCCAGAACGGCGACGGTCCGGCCCTGGCCGTGCCGGTGCCCGGCGAACCGGGCGCGTCCGCCGCGCTGCTGATCGTGCTGCGACCGGACGCGCCGGCGGTCGAAGAGGCGCTGGCCGTCGGCGCCGCGCTGGCCGGGCCGCTGGCCGCGGCGCTGGAGAACGACCGCCGGCTGCGCGAGTTGCAGGCGCTGCGCCGCGCCGCAGAGGCCGACCGCGCCTCGCTGCTGACGCGCCTGGGCCGCAGTCGCCTGGACGACGCGGTGGTGGGGGCCGACGGCGGCCTGGCCGCGGTCATGCAGCGGGTGGAGATGGTCGCCGGTTCGGACCTGCCGGTCCTGATCCTGGGCGAGACGGGCTCGGGCAAGGAGGTGATCGCGCGCGCGGTGCACGCGCGCTCGCGCCGCGCCACCGGACCGTTCACGCGGGTCAACTGCGGCGCCATCGCGCCCGAGCTGGTCGACTCGGAGCTGTTCGGGCACGAGAAGGGCGCCTTCACCGGCGCCGTGGCGCGTCGAAGGGGCTGGTTCGAGCAGTCGGACCGCGGCACGCTGCTGCTGGACGAGGTGGGCGACCTGCCGAAGGCCGCGCAGGTGCGGCTGCTGCGCGTGCTGCAGGACGGCCTGGTCACGCGCGTCGGCGGCGAGGAGCCGGTCGGCGTCGACGTGCGCGTGATCGCCGCCACCAACGCGGACCTGCCGGGGATGGTCCAGCGCGGCGCCTTCCGCGCGGATCTCTGGTACCGCCTGGCGGTGTTCCCGCTGGTGCTGCCGCCGCTGCGCGAGCGCACGCAGGACATCCCGCAGCTCGTGGCCATGCTGGTGCTGCGCGCCTCGCGCCACTTCGGCCTGCGGCCGCCGGCGGCCACGGCAACCGACCTGGCCCTGCTGGCGTCTTACGACTGGCCGGGCAACGTGCGCGAGCTGGGCTCGGTCATCGACCGCGCCGTGATCCTGGGCGGCGGCCGGCGGCTGGAGGTGGCGAAGGCGCTGGGGGCGGCGGGCGCGCCGACGATGACCGGCGCCGCGGCGCCGCCCGGACCGGCGACGGCGCCGGCGCCCGGCCAGGCGCCGGTGATCGCCCCGCTCGACGAGGCGATGGCGCGCCACATCGGCGCCGCACTGGCCGCCGCGCAGGGGCGCATCGAGGGACCGTACGGCGCGGCGCGGCTGCTGCGCATCAACCCCCACACGCTGCGCGCGCGCATGCGGAAGCTGGGAATCGACTGGAAAGCCTATCGGCCGGCAGCGGCCGACTGAGGAGGAACTGCGCCGGCGCAACCGTCAGGACGACAGGGCCCGCAGTCGACGGAACGATGGTCGACGGAGCGGGAGTCGAGGGAGCGAGGGTCGACGGATCGACGTGGCCCGGGTTGCGCCGGCGCAACGTTTCGCCTGGGGAGGAATCGCGATGTATCCGGACGTCTTCGACCCGGCCGTGACCGCCGCGCTGGTCGCGCGCATCCGCTCGCTGACGCCGCAATCACGGCCGCTCTGGGGCAAGATGGCCGTCGGCCAGATGCTGGCCCACTGCTGCGTGACCTACGAGATGGTCTACGAGGACAAACACCCGCGGCCGGCCCCGCCGCTGCGCCTGCTGCTGAAGCTGCTCGTCAAGCCGTCGTGTGTGAACGACAAGCCGTACGGGCGCGGGAAGCCGACCGCGCCCGCCTTCATCATCGGTGACGAGCGCGACTTCGCGGCCGAACGCGATCGCCTGGTCGCTTACCTGGAACGCACGCAGCAACTGGGCGGCGACCACTTCAACGGCAGGGAGTCGCTGTCGTTCGGCCCGCTCACGCGGCAGGAGTGGAGCAACCTCTTCCACAAGCACCTGGACCATCATCTGGCCCAGTTCGGCGCTTGATGAGCGGGCGGCTACCCCAGCTTCTTGTTCCACTCCGCGACCTGCGCCGACATCTTCTCCAGCAGCGGCGCGGTGTCGCCCTCGATGGTGACCTTCTTCATCGTGTCGCCGCCCTGGATCGTGTTGACCACGGACTGGTCCGCCGCGCCCACGACCTTGCCGAACACCGTGTGCTTGCCGTCCAGCCAGGCGGTCTCGACGTGCGTGATGAAGAACTGCGAGCCGTTGGTGCCCGGGCCGGCGTTGGCCATCGACAGCACGCCGGGGCCGTCGTGGCGCAGCTTCGGCGTGCATTCGTCGTCGAAGCTGTAGCCCGGGCCGCCGCGGCCGCTGCCCTCGGGGCAGCCGCCCTGGATCATGAAGTCGGGGATCACGCGGTGGAACGAGAGGCCGTCGTAGAAGCCGCGCTGCGCGAGGTTCACGAAGTTGGCCACGGTCAGCGGCGTCAGGTCATCGTGCAGCAGCACGTTGATGACGCCCTTGTCGGTCTCGATGACGGCTTTGAGGTTGGCCACGTCGGCTCCTTCTCTCTGGTGGTTCGTCCGGGCCCGGCGGCCCCGTTCTTGGTCCGAAGATAAGCGAGGGCGGCGCGCTCGCCGCCCCCGAGTCGCAATTCAGCGCTCGAAAGCCACGACCCAGGCGCCGTCCGCGGCGGCCACGACGCCGGGCGCCGCGTGCCCGTCGGCCGTCTCCCAGGCGAAGCGCCACCGCGGATCCGGCGCCGCTTCCAGCCGCAGCCGCGGCGCCTGCCCCGGCCCCGGCACCACGACCTCGCTCGCCACCTCGCCGATGCGCGTGCGCACCGCCAGCCGCGGCCACGCCGCCGGCAGCGACGGTCGCAGCGTGATCAGCGGCTTGCCTGCCGTCAGGTCCACGCGCAGGCCGGCGTAGTCCTGCACCACGTTCCGCAGCAGCTCGGCCAGCGACCAGGCCTGGCTGGTGGCGCCGCCGAACTCGTCGTTGCTCGCGGCGGGCGCGCCGTCGCGGATCTCCTGCGCGGTGCCGACGGCGCCTTCGTCGAGGATCTCGTCCAGCAGCATGCGCGTCTGCCCGAAGCCGTCGCGCGGGGCGTTCAGCGCCGAAACGTAGGCCCCCGACAGCCACAGCCAGACGTCGCCGTTGTGGTAGGCCTCGTCGTAGTGGTACTTCGCCAGGTCGACGTGCTTCGGGTGGAAGGCGGGATCGGCCGCCGTCAGCGAGAGCACGCCGTGCGGACGCACCAGCTCGCGCGCCGCCTCGGCGGTGATCGCCTCGCGCTGCGCCGCGGTGAACAGCGTCGGCGAGGACATCACGGCCAGCAGGGTGTTCGGGCGCACCTGGGCGTCGGGTGAGCCGTCGGCGTTCAGGTGGTCGACCAGGCGGCCGTCGACCCAGAAGCGCTGCCTGAAGTTCGTGGCCAGGCGGTCGGCCAGGGCGCGGAAGTCGGCGGCCAGCTGCGCACCCGAGCGCTCGGCCTCGCCATCGGCGTAGCCGGCCCAGCCGAAGCGCTCGGCCAGCCTGGCGGCCGTCAGCAGCCCGCGGTGCCACAGCGCCTGCACTTCGACGGCGCGCGTCGCGCGCGGCGAGTGCGGGTTGCGCTCGCCGCCGCCATCCATCCAGGTCTCGCCGTCGCCATGGGTCAGGAATCCCTCGCTGTCCATGGCGTGTCGCTCAACACCGGCGACGGCGCGGTACACGACCGGCGCCAGTTCCTTCGCGAACGCGTCATCGCCCGACTGCCGCCACAGTTCGTCCAGCGCGCGCACGAACCACCAGGTGCCGTCGATGCTCGCGTACTGCACCCC
>VGXH01000054.1 GCA_016873405.1 bacterium | reverse complement strand
CGGCAACCCGGAGGTCCGCCGCGACGTAGCACGGTGGTCACGCGCACCACCCCACCGGCCCGGAGAGTCGACCGTGTCCATGACCCGCCGCCCCCGCCCCCGCTTCGCCGCCGCCGCCGCCGCCCCGAGCGCGACGGTCCGCGCCGCCTTCCTGGTCGCGCTCTGGGTCGCGCTGCCGGCGCTGCTTGCGGCCGGATCCGCCGCCGCCGCGCCGCCGGCCGGCCCCTGGCAGCCCGAGCGGCACCCGCGCCTGGAGACCCGCCGCGCCGCGGGCCCCATCACGGTGGACGGCCTGCTGGACGACCCCGGCTGGCAGGGTCTGCCGCGGGCGACGAACTTCGTCGAGCACGCGCCCGGCGACCAGGTGCAGCCGCCCCACCCGACCGAGGCGATGCTCACCTGGGACGACGAGCACCTCTACGCCGCCTTCATCTGCTGGGCCGATCCCGCCGAGGTGCGCGCCTCCTTCAGCGAGCGCGACCGCATCTGGAACGACGACTACGTCATCCTGGCCCTCGACACCTTCGGCGACCAGGCCTGGGCCTTCGAATTGGCCAGCAACCCGCACGGCGTGCAGGGCGACATGCTGTGGTCCGCCGGCAACGGCGAGGACCTGACCTACGACGTGCTGTTCCATTCGGCCGGCCGCATCACCGACGAGGGCTGGCAGGTCGAGATGGCCATTCCCTGGAGCAGCCTGCGCTTCCCCGACCGCGAACAGCAGGAGTGGCGCGTCGATTTCTGGCGCAACGACCACCGGCAGGTCCGCGGTCAGTACTCGTGGGGCATCTACGACCGCAACCAGGACTGCTGGCCCTGCCAGTGGGGCACGGTCACAGGCATCACCGGCGTGCGGCCCGGCACGGGGCTGACGCTGCTGCCGGCGCTTGTCGCCACGCAGGAGGGCAGTCGCGGGGCCGGCCCCGCGGGAGAGGCCGAGCCCTGGCGCAACGGCAAGAGCAAGGGCGAGCCGTCGCTCGGCGTCGCCTACGGCATCACGCCGTCGGTCACGGTCGAGGCGACCCTGAATCCCGACTTCTCGCAGGTCGAGAGCGACGCCGCGCAGATCGACGTCAACTCCTCTTTCGCCCTCTTCTATGCCGAGAAGCGCCCGTTCTTCCAGGAGGGCAGCGACCTCTGGAACACGAGCTTCGCCACGGTCTACACGCGCGCCCTGAACCGGCCGTTCTTCGCCGCCAAGCTCACGGGCCGGCCGGGTCGCACCAACTTCGCGGCCCTGGTCGCCCAGGACGACGCCACGCCCTTCCTGCTGCCGTTCGGCGAGGGCAGCGCCCTGCTGGAGGGCGGCCGCAGCTGGTCGTTCCTGTCGCGTGTCCGCCACACCCTGGGCCGCCAGTCGCACGTGGGCCTCATCTCGACGGCGCGCTGGCACGAAGGCGGCGGCTACGGCGCGGTGCAGGGCGTGGACGCGCGGCTGAACCTCTCGAACCGGTGGCGCCTGGAGTCGCAGGCGGTGCTCAGCACGACCGCCGAGCCGAACGACCCGGCCCTGACGGCCGGCCTGGGCGACCGCACCTTCGACGGCGGGCGCCATACCGCCGCCTTCGATGGCGAGTTCTTCACCGGGCACGGGCTGTACGCCAGCCTCGAGCGCGGCGGCCGCCACTGGAATCTGGACGCGGACTACTGGCAGCGCAGCCCCGCTTTCCGCGCGGAGTCCGGCTTCGAGCCCCGCAACGACCAGCGCTCTGTCCATGCCTGGACCGGCTACACCTTCTACCGCGAGGCGGGCCTGCTCGAGCGGCTGCAGCCGACGGTGGTGGTGGGACGGATGTGGGACTTCGACGGCGCGCGCAAGGACGAGTGGCTGATGGGCAGCCTGCGCGCCTGGCTGCGCGCGGCGCAGGCGCAGGTGTGGGTCAGGGCGATGCAGAGCAACGAGTTCTACCACGGCATCCAGTTCGACGGCATCAGCAGCCGCGAGGCCGGCTTTCAGGTGCGCCCGTCCGAGCAGCTGGTCGGCGGCGCCGAGGTGAGCTACGGGCACCGCATCGCCCGCTTCGCCGACGTCATGGGTCGCCAGCTCAACCGGAACTTCTGGTTCAACCTGAAGCCCTGGCAGCGCCTGCTGGTCGAGCAGAGTTACGGCGACACGCGCAGCGACGACCTGGGCGGCGGCGGACGCCTGTTCGAGGGCTGGATCGCGCGCACGCGCCTGAACCTGCAGCTGTCGCGCGAATGGTCGTTCAGGCTGGTCGTCCAGTACGACGACTTCCGCCGCGCCTGGGACGCCGACCCGCTGGTGACGTTCCGGCTGAACCCGTTCTCGATCTTCTACGTGGGGTCCACGCGCAGCTACGCGGAGTATGCCGCGCACCCCGCCCCGGACGGGCAGGAGGAATGGCGCCTGGGCGCGCGCGCCTATTTCCTGAAGCTGCAGTACCTCTGGCAGATCTGAGGGCGGCCTACCCGGCCCCGCAGTCGCCCTCGAGAATGCACTTGACCTTGAAGCTGAGCGCCATGATGCCGACGGCCAGGCGCTCGTTGCGCACTGCCACCGTGCCGGCCACCTTCAGGTCGGTCGGGGCGAAGTTGACGATGCCGACGATGCCGGCCTTCACCAGCCGGTCGGTCACCGCCTGCGCGTGCTGCGCCGGCACGGTCAGGATCGCGATGCGGATGCCCTCGGCGGCGACGACCGCCTCCAGTTCGTCCATGTCCCGCACCGGCTGGCCGCGGATCTCCAGGCCCACCAGCCGCGGGTTGGCGTCGAAGATCCCCCGCACGGGAAAGCCCTGCACCTCCAGGTTGCCGTAATTGGCCAGCGCCTGGCCCAGGTGGCCGGCCCCGACGATCGCCACCGGCTGCGGCTCGGCCACGCCGATGATCTCCTCGAGCGCCGGCACCAGCTTGCCCACCTGGTACGGGCGGCCGGGGCGGCTGAAGCCGCCGAAGTAGTGGAAGTCGTGCCTGAGCTGGCTGGCCTTGATGTCCAGCGACTCGGCCAGCTGGCGGCTGGAGACGTCCTCGACCCGCATCGCCTGCAGCAGCTTGAGCTTCTCCAGGTAGCGCGGGAGGCGCTGGATGGTCGCCTCGGGAACTTCGGAATGCCGCCTGATCTTGCGCACGGACCGCCTCCCGGCTCTCTTGGCAAACGCGCCGGCGCCGGCACGGCCCCGGCTTCGGCCATCGCGGCGGCTTGTTACCTGTTTGACGATTCACCATATTCGGAATCTAATCACGTGTCAACCGGTTGACAGGCATCCTGTTTGGGGCCCCTGTCCCGGGCCCGGCCTGCCCGCCGGGAGCGCCCGCAGCCGCAGGAAGGTGGGTCGCCTTGTCCCTGTCCAGCCGCTACCGACTGTCGGACCCGTGGCTCCTGCAGCCGCTGCCCGCCTGGGGCACGCTGACCGACGACGACTACCACGCGCTCGGCTTCCGCTGCGGGCTGGAGATCCACCAGCAGCTGCTGACCGCCCGCAAGCTCTTCTGCCGCTGCCCGGCCGGGCGCTACCACCGCGACCGGCACGACGCCGAGATCCTCCGCCACATGCGTCCCACGCTCTCGGAGATGGGCGAGTACGACGGCACCGCCCTGATGGAGTTCAAGACGCGCAAGGAGATCGTCTACCTGCTGGATCGCGAGACGGTCTGCACCTACGAGATGGACGACGCCCCGCCGTTCGAGATGGACGACGACGCCCTGGACGGCAGCCTGTTGATGGCCATGCTGCTGGGCTGCAACGTCGTCAGCGAGGTCCACATCACCCGCAAGCAGTACCTCGACGGCTCCATCCCCACCTTTTTCCAGCGCACCGCCATCGTCGGCACCGACGGGCGCGTCCCCTTCGGCGCTCGCGGCGTGCGGATCCGCCAGATCAGCCTCGAGGAGGACAGCTGCCGCGAGGTCAGCGACAAGGGCCACCGGCGCGTCTACCGCACCGACCGCCTGGGCATGCCGCTGATCGAGACCGTGACCGACCCGGACATGCGCACGCCCCAGGAGGCGATGGCCGTCGGCCAGCTGCTGCGCTGGCTGGCGCGCAGCGGCGGCATGGTGCGCACGGGCGCCGGCGCGGCGCGGCAGGACGTGAACGTCAGCGTCGAAGGCGGCACGCGCGTGGAGATCAAGGGCGTGCCCAGCCTGCGCGAGGTGGGCCGCCTGACGCATAACGAGGCCCTGCGCCAGCGCTCGCTGCTGGGGATCCGCAGCGAGCTGGCCAGGCGCGGCGTCACCGCCGAATCGATCGGCGACCGCATGGTCGACGTCACGCCGCAGGTGCGCGGCACGGCCTGCGGCTACGTCGCGCAGGCGGTGGCCCAGGGCGCCATCGTGGGGGCCATCCCGCTTCCGGGCTTCCAGGGACTGCTCGAGGCGCCGACCCAGCCCCGCACCTCGTTCCTCAAGGAGATCAGCGACCGCGTGCGGGTGATCGCCTGCCTCGACGACCTGCCGAACCTGGTCGCCTCTTCGCAGAACGCGCCCTCGCTGTCCAGCGGCGAGTGGGAGCGCGTGGTCAAGGCCTGCGGTGCCGAACCGGACGTGCCGGTGGTGGTGGTCTGGGGCTCGCGCCGCGACGTCGAGACCGCGGTGCGCGAGGTCGCCCTGCGCGCCCGCGACGCCGTGCGCGGAGTGCCCAACGAGACGCGCCAGGCCCTGGACGACGGCACCAACGGCTTCGAGCGGATCCTGCCGGGCGCCGACCGCATGTATCCCGACACCGATCTGCCGCCCATCCGCCTGGAGGACGCCCGGATCGACGGCATCGCCGCGCGCCTGCCGCTGCGCCCGTGGGAGCGCCGGGAGCGCCTGCGCGCCCTGGGCGTGGGCGAGGACCTGGCGGCGCGCCTGGCCCGCCACCGGGCCTGGGACCTGTTCGAGCATCTGGTGACGCTGCTGCCGGACGGCTGCGCGTTCGGACCGCATCGGCTGGCCTCGCTGCTGCTGGACCGCGAATGCCCGCGGCCGGCCAGCCTCAGGGCGGCAGGGCCGTGGTGGGAGGCGCTGGTGCGCGACCTGGCTACCGGCGCCGTGATCCCGGAGGCCGCCTGGACCGCCGAGGACGAGGTGCCGCAGCGCGCCGGCGACGACGAGGCGCGGCGGCTGTTCGCCGCCGCCTGGGCGGACGCGCTGGCCGACGGCGGCGTCGGCGCGCCGGACGAGGCCGCGAAGCGCGAACATGCCCACATGGGCCGGGTCATGCCGCCGCTGCGCGGTCGCGTGGCCGGCAGCCTGGTCCGCGAATGGGTCGCCGTGGCGGCGAAGGAGGCGCGCTGATGAGCACCGGCAGCGACAACGGCGAGTTCAAGGGCTACCGTTCCCCCACGCTGGACCTGCTGCGCGCCCAGCAGGCGCCGGTCTGGAGCGAGGCCACGCTGCACACCTCGCGCGGCGACTTCTCGGGCCTGATCCTGCCGCGGAGCGAGACCGCCGACGCCGACCACATCGTGCTGAAGCTGGAGACCGGCTACAACATCGGCGTCCGCCACGACACCGTGCGCCGCATCACCGTGCACGGCCGCAAGGAGGCGCGCTACCAGATCCCGGAGCGCCAGTTCCCCCACGACCCCGGCAAGCCGCGCGTGAAGCTGCTGGGCACCGGCGGCACCATCGCCAGCCGGCTGGACTACCGCACGGGCGCCGTGATCCCCGCCTTCAGCCCCGGCGAACTGTACGGCTCGGTGCCGGAGCTGGCCGACATCTGCAACATGGAGACCGAGAAGCTCTACGGCGTGTTCTCGGAGAACATGGGACCGGAGCAGTGGATGGGGACGGCGCGCGCGATCGCCGCGGAGGTGGAGAAGGGCGTCGCCGGCATCGTGGTCGGCCACGGCACCGACACCATGCACCACACGGCCGCCGCGCTCAGCTTCATGCTGCAGGACCTGCCGGTGCCGGTGGTCATGGTCGGCAGCCAGCGCAGCAGCGACCGGCCCAGCTCCGACGCCGCCATCAACCTGATGAACGCCACCCGGACCGCCGCCACCTCCGACATCGCCGAGGTGATGGTCTGCATGTTCGGGCCCACCAGCGACGAGTACGGCCTGCTGCACCGCGGCACGCGCGTGCGCAAGATGCACAGCAGCTATCGCTCCACGTTCCGCACGCTCAGCGACATCCCGCTGGCCAAGGTCGACGCCGTGGGCGTCACGCCCCTGCGCGACGACTACCGCCGGCGCGCCGCGGCCCGGAAGGTGGACCTGAAGGCCGTCTTCGACGACCGCGTCTCGCTGGTCTACTACTACCCGAACATGAAGCCCGACATCATCGACTCGCTGATCGACAACGGCTACCGCGGCATCGTGATCGCCGGCACGGGGCTGGGCCACGTGAACAAGCCGCTGTATCCGGCGCTCGACCGCGCTCGCGCGGCCGGCGTGCACGTCTACATGACGGTGCAGACGATGTGGGGCTACGTGCAGATGTACGTCTACGAGACCGGGCGGGAGCTGATGGAGCTGGGCGTCATTCCGGCGGCCAACATGCTGCCGGAGGTCGCCTACGTGAAGCTGGGCTGGGCGCTGGGCCAGAGCGACGACCCGGCCGAGGTCCGGCGCCTGATGCTGACGCCGGTCAACGGCGAGATCACCGACCGCGAGCCGCACGACGGCTACCTGGTTCTGCAGGGCGGCAGTCCCGAGGTTTCGGACTTCATCTCGTCCCACTGGAAGTAGGCGCGGCGCGTCGGCGCGGTCCGGTCGGCGGCCGCCCGCGAGGTCAGCGGACGACCGCGAACTTGCGCACCGACCGGCGGCCGTCGAGGTCCAGCGTCGCCCAGTACACGCCCGAGGCCACGCGCGCGCCGCGGGCATCCCTCACGTCCCAGCCGACCTCGTTCAGCCCGGCCTGGCCGGCCGGCAGGTCGCGCGCGAAGACCGTCGCGCCGCGGGCGTCGAGGATCGCCAGCCGGCCGGGCCGCGCCGTCTCCAGCCAGTAGCGCAGCACGATCCAGTCGCCGCGCGAGGGATTCGGATAAGCGGACTGCAGGCCCTCGACGAGCAGGCCTTCGTCCAGCGGCAGCCACAGCAGCCAGCGGTCGGGATCCAGCTCGGCGTCGCTGACCGCCGACTCGAACTCGAACGTCGCCGTGGCCAGCGCCCCGGCAAGGCGCAGCGACACGTCGCGCGGCCCCTGCGCGGTCGCCACGCGGATCGGGTACACGTTGGCGAAGAGCGGCTGCTGGTGCTGCGACAGCGAGACGCGCAGGCGCGTGCCGGGCCCGGCGTCGCCCTCCTCGACCGCGAAGCGCGCGGCGACGCGCGGCAGCTCCGTGCTCTCCAGGTACGGCCACAGGAACGGACCCAGGTCCTCTCCCGCCACCGACGAGGCCAGGGCCAGGAACTGCTGCGTGGTGACCGTGGAGCCGGGGCGCCCGCCCTCGTTGGCCCAGCGCCGCAACAGGTCGAAGAAGGCGGCGTCGCCCAGGCGCCCGCGCAGCATGTGCACGATCCAGGCGCCCTTGTCGTAGATCACGCGCCCCGGGAACACCGGCATCGGGTCGTGGACGGGGCCCTGTTGCTCCCACTCGGCCACGTTGCGGGCATCGGCCATGAACGCGCGGTAGGCCGCGGTGCCGCCCGTGTGCTCGGCCCAGAGGGCCTCGCTCCAGGTCGCGAAGCCCTCGTTGAGCCAGATGTCGGCCCAGGTGGCCGGCGTCAGGCTGTCGCCGAACCACTGGTGGGCCAGCTCGTGCATCACGAGCCAGGCGCCCGAGCCGTCGCCGTCCAGCGCCACCGAGCCGATCGAGGTGACCGTCTGGTGTTCCATGGCCCCGGGCCAGATGAACTCGGCGTGGCCGTACTTCTCGCCGGCGAACGGATAGGTGCCGAAACGCGTCTCGGCCACGTCCATCATCTCGCACAGCGGCGCGAACTCGACGGCGGCGTCGGCCGCGTCCTCGGGAAAGACCCAGTTGCGCAGCGGCACCGCGGTGCCGCCGGAGGTCAGGCATTCCGACTGCTGCAACACGTGGTTGCCGACGACGACCGAGACCAGGTAGGAGGCGATCGGGTACGCCTCGCGCCAGCGCCAGCGGGACCGGCCGGCGCCAGCCGGTTCGACGCCCAGGAGCGCGCCGTTGGAGACGGCGACCAGCGTGTCGGGCACCGTGAGCGCCAGGGAGACCTGAAACTTGTCGCCGGGCTTGTCCTTGCAGGGCCACCACGACTGCGCGTACGCCGGCTGGCTCATGCTGGCGATCAGCGGCACGGTCTCCTGCGGGCGGTTGATGTCGGGCACGCGGTCGCGGAACATCAGGCCGCGGTTGAGCGCCGGCAGCAGCGGCCGGCCGCCGTAGCGGACGGTGAACGAGTCGACCTGGCCGTCGGCCAGCGCCGCCGGCAGCGTCACGGTCAGCGTGTCGCCCGCGTGCGTGAACGACAGGCTGCCGGAGGCGTGGTCGATGCCCGCGACCGTGAGCGTCGTCCGCAGGTCGCACGTGATGTCGCGCAGTCCGGCGCGGCGCGCGGCGAAGACCATCGCCACGGCGCCCTCGACGGTCCGCGCCGCGGGATCCAGCGCCAGGTCCAGGTCGCAGCGCAGCATGTCGTAGAAGTCGCTGTTGGCCGCGGCATCGCCGAAGGCGCCGTTGTGACCCTCGGCGGCGGCGCCCAGGGCCGGATCGATCAGACCCTTGGCGGCCTGGAAGGCCGCGCGGGTCAACCCCGGGTGCACGGGTTCGCGGCCGGCCGGCGCGGCTTCGGCCGCGGTCGCGAGCGCCAGCAGCAGGATCAGCGTCGCGCGGGCGCAGCGCGACGGGCGACAGGATGGTGTTCGGTTCATCATTGCGCGATCCTACCACACCCGCCCGGCGGCGTCACTCGACGATGCGGGTCCCGGCCGGGACCGAGGCGGTGACCCAGGCCCCGCCGCCGATCACCGCGCCGGCGCCGACCTCCGTGGCGCCGCCGAGAACGG
>VGXH01000053.1 GCA_016873405.1 bacterium | reverse complement strand
TTTTACGCGCGACGATCGACAGCCCCAGCCCCGTGCCCTTGCCGTAGTCCTTGGTGGTGAAGAACGGCAGGAAGACGCTCGCGCGCGTGGCCGCCGGCACGCCGGGCCCCGTGTCGGCGACGGTCAGGCGCAGTTCGCCCGGGCCGCCGTCGGCGATGCTGAGCGCCACGCGGCCGCCGGCGCCGGCGGCCTCCATCGCGTCCATCGCGTTGACCAGCAGGTTGAAGATGACCTGCTCCAGCTCGTTGCGGTTGCCGTAGACCCAGGTCTCCGCGTGGGCGTCGATGGCGACCTCGATGCCCGCCACCTTCAGGTTCTTCTCCATCAGGTAGACCGTGTCGCGCACGACGGCGGCCAGGTCCAACCGGCCGCGCTCGGTGCCCGTCGGGCGCGCGAAGTTCAGCAATCCCTTGATGATCCCGCGGCACTGCTCGGTCTGTCGGATGATGCGGCGGATGTCGTCCTGCTCGTCCTCGCTGTGCGCGGCCTCCTCCAGCATCTGCGCCGACAGCAGGATCGCGCCCAGCGGCGTGTTGAGCTGGTGCGCGATGCCGGCCGCCAGCTGGCCGATGCCCACCAGCTTCTCGGTCTCGCTCAGTCGGCTCTCGAACTGCTTTTCGCTGGTGATGTCGCGGGCGATCACGACGTGCGTCGTCTCGCGCTCGGCGAGGGGGCCGCTGCCGGGCAGGATCGCCGTGAAGATCAACGCCAGCAGCCGCGGCGCGCCTCCTTCCTGCGGCAGCGTCACTTCGTAGGCCAGGCTGCGGCGCGCGCGCGCCACATCACCGAAGATCTGCGCCGTGTCCAGCTGCAGCTCCGGCGCCACGTCCGGCAGCCGCCGGCCCAGCACGTTGCGCCGCGGCTGCCGGAAGAGCTCCTCGGACTTCTTGTTCCACTCCAGAACGCGCCCCTGCGCATCGAGCAGGAAGATGGCCTCGCCGGCGTGGTTGATGATGTTGCGGTACTTCTGCTCGCTGCGGCGCAGGCGCAGCTGGCCCAGCTCGCGCAGACGCAGACGCGTGTAGGCGCTCCAGCCGACGACCAGGACCAGGAACTGGAAGACGCCGTGGCCGATGACGTCGCGCAACAGCTGGCCGCCGCGCCACTCGGCCTGCCACAGGCCGCGCAGCGAGCCGGCCTGCGCGTAGTCGTTGCTCAGCCTCACCAGCGTCGCGACCAGGAACGCGAGCGACGCCGCGACCAGCACGCCCAGCAACAGACGCAGCAGCAGGGGGCGGCCCAGCCATTTGGCCAATCGTCTCATGGGGTCCGACTCACAGCTCCGTGTCCACGCCCATGATCTGCAACAGGCGGATCAGGTCCGCGTCGTTGAAGAAGCGGACGCTGACCTGGCCCTTGCCCGTCTTCGGATCGCGCTCGATCGTCACCGGCGAGCCGTACACCGCCTCGGCCCGCTGCACCAGCGCGCGCAGCGCCGGATCGTCGGCGCCGGCCGCCTGCGCGCCCCGCTTCTTCGCCGACTTGCGCGCCGGCCTGGCGCCGCCGGCGCGCACGCGCCGCTCGCAGTCGCGCACCGACAGCCCGCGCGCGCGGCACATCTTCGCCAGCGCCACGCGCGCCGGCCCCGGCGGCAGTCCCAGCAGCGCCTTGCCGTGGCCGGTGGTGATGTGGCCGTCCTGCAGCAGATCGAGGATCTCGTCCTCGAGCGTCAGCAGCCGCAGCAGGTTCGCCACCGTGCTGCGGTTGCGGCCCAGCATCGCGGCCACTTCCTCCTGCGTGGCGCCGTACTCGTTCATCAGCTGGCGGTAGGCGGTGGCCTCCTCGACCGGCCCGAGGTCCTCGCGCTGGATGTTCTCCAGCAGCGCCACCTTCAGCGCCTCGGTCTGCGCGTAGCTGACCAGCAGCACCGGCACCTCGCCGAGCCCCGCCAGCTTCGCCGCGCGCACGCGGCGCTCGCCCGCCACCACGCAGTACTCCAGGGGCGCGCTGCTGCCCTCTTCGCCGGGCGCGCGCGAGGCCGCCTCGCCGGGGCCCAGGCGCCGCACCAGGACCGGCTGCAGCACGCCGACCTGCCGGATCGAATCCGCCAATTCATTCAACTCGTTGTCGTGAAATATCTTACGCGGCTGGTCGGGATTCACGCCGATGCTCGCCAGCGGCAGCTTCAGCGGGTGGCCGGCGGGCGCCCCGGCGGGAGCCTGGCCCGCCAGCACCGCCTCGGGGGTCAGCGGCGGGACGCCCTTGAGATCGGCGCCCTGGATCAGCGCCGAGAGCCCCTTGCCCAGCACGTTCTTGCGGTTGGCGGGCGTGTTCATCGTTGGCACTCCGGCGGCCGACGGCCGCAACTCGTTGCGCGGTTATGAGTTGTCCGCGATGACTTCCTTCGCGAGATCCAGGTAGCTCTGCGAGCCGACGCACTCCACATCGTACAGGCAGATCGGCTGCCCGAACGAGGGCGCCTCGCTCAGCCGGACGTTGCGCGGGATGCGGGTCTCGTAGACCATCTCGCCGAAGAAGTCGGTAGCCTCGTCCGCGACCTGGTTGGACAGGCGCAGGCGGCGGTCGAACATCGTCAGCAGCACGCCCTCGAGGCGCAGGTCCTTGTTCAGGCCGCGCTGCACCAGCTGCACCGTGCTGAGCAGCTGGCTCAGGCCCTCCAGGGCGTAGTACTCGCACTGGATCGGGATCAGCACCGAATCGGCCGCGGTCAGCGCGTTGAGCGTCAGCAGGCCCAGCGACGGCGGCGTGTCGATGAGGATGAACTCGTAGCGGCCGCGCAAGGGCGCCAGCGCGCGCTTGAGGAAGCCTTCGCGGCTGTCCTCGCCCACCAGCTCGATCTCGGCGCCGGCCAGCCGGCGATCGGTGGCCAGGACGTCCAGGTACGGCAGCTTGGTCGTCTGCACGGCCTCACCAAAGGCCGCCGAACCCAGAAGGAACTCATAACTCGTTTTGTCGCCAGCGGATGCCCCCACGCCACTGGTCGCGTTGCCTTGGGGATCGAAGTCCAGCAGCAGCGTCCGCCGCTCGGCGACGGCCAGGCTGGCGGCCAGGTTGACGGCGGTGGTGGTCTTGCCGACGCCGCCCTTCTGGTTCGAGATGGACACGATCTTGGTCATGGCGGGAACGCCGCCTTTCCGTTGGTGGGGCCGCGAGGTCCTGGGTCGGGATCGCCAATCTACCGGGGGGTGCCCGGGCGCGTCAAGACGCGCACGGAGTTGTTCGCCGGTTGTCCGCCGGGAATGTTCCACGTGGAACAGGGCGGCGACAGGCGGGGGTGGCCGCGCGATGTTCCACGTGGAACAACGGCGGCGCTCGCGGCCCGGAGCGCGCCGGGTGGCCCGGGGCGTGTGCGGCGTGCGGTCCCGTCAGGCCGGAGCGCCCGGCCCCAGATACTCGTGGCTGGTGACGAAGAGCCCCGCCGCGCCCGGGGCGGGGGCGTCCGGCGCCAGATAGCGCCCACCGCCGGATCGGAAGCGCAGCCCGGCGCAGACGTGCGCCACGCCCGCCGCCGGCGCCTCGAGCTCCGCGGCCAACCCCGCGGCGCTGACGCCCGTCGCCGGCTGGAAACGCACGATGTCGATCCTGGCCCCCGCCCCCAGATCGGCGGGCGGAATCGCGGCGCCCAGGCCGCCCAGGATCGCGGCTTCCGACAGGCGCAAGGCCTTGAGCGTGAAGAGGATCGGGGTTCCGGCGCCCGAGGTGGTGCGGGGCGCCGGCGCGCCCTCGCTCCAGCGCGCAGCCGCGACCCTGAACTCCGGCGCCCCCGGCAGCCGCGCCAGCCGCTCCAGGAACCAGGCGCGCTTGGCCCGGGGCTCGACCAGCGTCGCCTCCACCGTCACCCCGCGCCCGGCCAGCAACACCAGCCACACGAACGCGGGCAGCCCGCCGCCCGAACCGAGGTCGAACCACCGCAACCGGCCGCCGGCCGCCAGCTGCGCCCCCGCGGCCCCCCACCACAGCTCGAAGGCCTCCGCGCACTGCCCGATGAGTTGGTCCGCGCTGGCCGGCGCCTGGCGGCGCGACAGCAGATTGATCTGGCGGTTCCAGCGCAGCAGCTCGGCGCGGTAGGCCGCCAGCAGGGCGGCGGGGTCGCGGGGATCAGGCGTCGTCATCGGCGCCCTCCTGGTCCGAGGCGCCGGGGCGGCTGTCGCCGGCGGCCGGGCCCCGCCCGCGGCCGGCGTGCCGCCGCAGCATCACCGTGAGCACCGCCAAGTCGCCGGCCCGGACGCCGTCGATGCGCCCGGCCTGCCCGAGGGTGGTCGGCCGGATGCGCGCCAGCTTTTCGCGCGCCTCTAAACTCAAGGCGGACATGGAGTTGTAGTCAAGATCGGCCGGCAGCGCCCGGCCCTCCATGCGCGCTCCCTGCGCCAGCAGGCGCGTCTGCTTGGCGATGTAGCCGCCGTAGCGAAGGCCGTTCTCGACCTGCGCCTCGGCCCCGCGCCGCACGTGGGGCGCCGGCGCCACGGCGGCCAACTCGCCGCGCAAGGCCTGCAGCCGCGCCTCCATCGGCGGGTCGGCCGCCGCGGCTGCCGCCAGCGCCCCGGCCAGGTCCACCCCGGGCCGGATCAGGTCGCGGGCCACGGCCAGCAGCGCGGCCAACCCCTCGGCGTAGGCTGCGCGCGCCCGCAGCACCTGCCGTCCGCGCGCATCCAGCAGGCCCAGCTCCAGCGCCAGGGCGCCCAGGCGCTCTTCCGCATTGTCGCAGCGCAGGTGCAGGCGATGCTCGGCCCGCGAGGTGAACATGCGGTAGGGCTCGGTGATCTCCTTGGTGACCAGGTCGTCGACCAGCACGCCCAGGTAGGAGGTGTCCCGGGACAGGGCCAGCGAGGGGGCGCCGGCCAGCGACCGCACGGCGTTCACGCCGGCGATCAGGCCCTGCGCGGCGGCCTCCTCGTAGCCGGACGTGCCCAGCACCTGGCCCGCAAGATAAAGTCCCGCAACGAGTTTTGTCTCAAGACAGTCAAGAACCTGCCACGGTGGCAGGCTGTCGTATTCCACCGCGTACCCGTAGCGGGCCAGCCGGGCGCGCTCCAGCCCGGGCAGGGTGCGGACGATGGCCTCCTGCACATCGGCCGGCAGGCTGGTCGACAGACCGTTGACGTAGATCTCCGGATCGTCGCGCCCCTCGGGCTCCAGGAACAGCAGGTGCCGCTCCTTGTCGGCGAAGCGGACCACCTTGTCCTCGATGGAGGGGCAGTAGCGCGGCCCCCGCCCTTCGATGATGCCGCCGTAGAGCGGCGAGCGCGCGAGGTTCGCGCGGATCAAGGCGTGCGTGCGCTCACTGGTCCACACCTGGTGGCAGTCGACCTGGCGCGGCGCGAACGACGCGGTGTGCAGCGAGAACGGCTGCGGGTCCTGGTCGCCGGGCTGCGGCTGCAGTCTTGTGAAGTCGAGCGAGTCGCGCCACAGCCGCGGCGGCGTGCCGGTCTTCAGCCGCCGCAGTTCGAAGCCGAGCCGCCGCAGGCTGTCGCTGATGGCCTCGGCGCTGGCGGCGCCCTCGCGCCCGCCCACCGAGCGCGCCTCGCCCACATGCATCAGCCCGCGCATGAACGTGCCCGAGCTGAGCACGACGCGAGCGGCGCCCACCTGGCGGCCGTCGGCCAGACGGACGCCGCGAACGTGGCGGCGGCGAGGCGGCGGCGAGGCGGCGGCGCTTGTTTCGCCGGCGCAACTTGTTTCGCCGGCGCCACTTGTTTCGCCGGCCCCACTTGCGCCGCCGGCCCCACTTGCGCCGCCGGCCCCACTTGCGCCGCCGGTCCGACTTGCGCCGGCGCAACTCCCGCCGGCACCGTCATCGGCCAGGATCTCGACGACATCGCCCTCGATCACCGTCAGCTGCGCCTGCGCGCACACCACTTCGCGCATGTGCCGCTGGTACTCGTGCTTGTCCGCCTGCGCGCGCGGCGACTGCACCGCGGGGCCCTTGCGCGTGTTGAGCACGCGGAACTGGATGCCGGTCGCGTCGATGGCGCGCGCCATCTGGCCGCCCAGCACGTCGATCTCGCGCACCAGGTGACCCTTGCCCAGCCCGCCGATGGCGGGGTTGCACGGCATGCGCCCGATCTCCGCGATCGCGTGGGTGACCAGCGCCGCGCGCGCGCCCAGCCGCGCGGCGGCCAGCGCGGCCTCGATGCCCGCGTGCCCGCCGCCCACCACCACGACATCGAAGGTCATCCGCCTATTTCCCCACGCAGAAGCGCTTGAAGATCCCGTCGAGCATCTGCTCGGTGAACACGCGCCCGGAGACCTCGCCCAGCCGCGCCAGCAGCGAGGCCAGCAGCGTGCCGATCACCTCGGCGCCGGGAGCCGCGGCGGCGTCATCGTCGCCGCCATCGAGCAGCGCCACCAGCTGCGTCAACTCGTCGCGGCACTCGAGCAGGCGTTGCCGGTGCCGCTCGTTGAGCACCACGCCCAGGCTGGCGGCCTCGTCCAGCCCCCAGGCGGCGACCTGCTTCTCGATGGCCGCCCACAGCGCGTCGAGGCCTTCGCCGGTCAAGCTCGAGGTGGAAACGGCGTCGGCGCAACTCGCCCCGGCGGCGCCCGGCGCGCCGCGATCGCGCGCGGCCAGATCGCACTTCGCCAGCACGCGCAGGACGGGCGGGGCGCTTGCGCCGGCGCACCTCGCCCCGGCGGCGCCTTCTGTTGCGCCGGCGCAACACCCCGCGTCCGGCGCGGCAGCGCCGCCCGCTTCGGCCACCGCCAGGACCAGATCCGCGTCGCGAGCCGCCGCGCGCGCCCGTTCGATGCCCTGCGCCTCCACGCGCGCGGCCTCGCCGCTCACCGCCCGCAGCCCCGCCGTGTCGTGCAGCACGTAGAGGCGGCCGCCGCGGCGGACTTGCGCCGTGACGATGTCGCGCGTGGTGCCCGGGTCGGGATCGACCAGGGCGCGGTCGCTGCCGACCAGGCGATTGAACAGAGAGCTCTTGCCCGCGTTGGGCGCGCCGACCAGCGCGATGTGGATCCCCTCGCGCAGCAGGCGGCCGGCCGGGGCCAGTTCCAACAGGCGGTCGATGCCCTCGCGCGCCTCTTCCAGGGTCAGGCGCATCTCGGCCGCGGGGGTGTCGGTCCCGCCCGCCTCGTCGTCGCTGAACTCCCCCGAGCCCTCGAGCTGGGTCAGCAGGTCCAGCAGCGGCCATTCGATGGCGCCCAGTTCGGCGTCCAGGCCGCCGCGCAGCTGGGCCACCGCGGCGCGCGCGGCCAACTCGCTGCCGGCGGTGATGAGATCGGCCACGGCCTCGGCCTGGTCCAGGGTCAGGCGGCCGCTGAGGAAGGCGCGCCGGGTGAACTCGCCGGGCGGGGCGGCCACCGCGCCGGCCGCCTGGCAGGCGCGCACGGTGCGGGCGGCCACCTGCCGGCCGCCGTGGCAGAAGAACTCGACGGTGTCCTCGCCGGTGTAGCTGCCGGGGCCGGGCAGGTACAGCGCAAGGACCTCATCGATGGCGTCAAGTTGTTGCCCTTCATCGCCGTGGGGTTCGATTGGTGCGTGCAGAATGCCGTATACGACGCCGCGCGCGCGCAGCGCCGGGCCCCGGAAAACGCGGCCGGCGATGGTCGCGGCCTCTTCCCCGCTCAGGCGGACGACCGCCAGGCCGCCCTCGCCCTCGGGGGTGGCGCGGGCCACGATCGTCGGGGCTGCCGCCACGTCGCTGCTCGCCATCACGACCTCCCTCAAGACAGGGAGCGGCGCCTGCGCGCCGCTCCCAACCCGTCAGCCTGCGCGCCGGCGGCGGCGGCCGGCGCTCAGTCCTCGCCGGTCCCTTGGCTCTCGCCGGGGGCCTCGTCGTCGCGGCGCGCGATGACCACGTGCTTGCCGCCCACGCCGACCACCGTGTAGGTCGTGATGTCGGGCTGCTCCTCGGCGGCCAGGTGCACGACGCGGCGTTCGCGCGCATCCATCGGCTCCATGTGGTACGGCTCGCCCGTGGCGCGGACATCGGCGATGGCATCGAGCACGTGTCCGCGCAGCGAACCCTCGCGGCGGACGCGGTAGTCGTTGATGTCCAG
This sequence comes from bacterium, assembly GCA_016873405.1. The sequence continues at coordinate 934 of VGXH01000053.1, read as the reverse complement.
GTTCATGCGCACGCGGTCGCCGGCGGCGTTGCTGGCCATGCGCTCGACCAGGTGCTCGACGGCCTCGGCGGTCTGGCCGCCGCGGCCGATCAGCATCCCGGCGCCGTCCTCGTCCACCGACACCTTCACCGCGTGGTACTCGCCCGGGATGGTCTCGCATTCGCAGGGGAAACCGGCGCGGGCCAGCATCCCGTTGGTCAGTTCCGTCAGCAGGGCCGGCTGCCCGGCCTCGTCGACGGGCGCCAGCGCCTTGGCGTAGTCGGTGGCGGCGATCCCCGCGGCGATCACCTCGTCGGCGCCGCCCCTCGCGCCGCCGCGCGGGGCGCCGTGGCCGCCGGCCAGCGGCGAGTCGATCTCGCCGATCTGTGCGGCCGCCGCCGGACGCTCCACCACCGGGCGCGCCTGCTTGGCGCGCGGCGGCTTGTAGACCGCGCCCGCCGTGGCCGGCGATTCCAACTCCACGCGCGGCAGCGCCGAGCCGACCTCCGGCTTGGCGCGGCGCGCGCCGAGGCCGCCCCACGCCCGCGGCTTGGCCCGCAGGGCCACGTTGGCCACGACCGCCGTTTCGATCACCTCGGGCTTTTTCGCGGGCGTCGGCTCGTGGCCGCCGGTCGCCGCGCCCGCCTCCGCGGCGTGCAGGTCGCGCCGCGAACGCTGCTCGCGAGCCTGTTCGCGCGGCACCGGCGCCTCGAGCGACGGCGCCTCGCTGACCACGAACTCGTCCGCACCGGCCGTTTCCATGGCCTCGCGCTCGCCGTCGGGCTCGCGGGCCGGCCGCTCGCCGCGACGGCCACGGCCGCCGCGACGACCGCGCCCACCGCGGCCACCGCGCTCCTCGCGGCCAACGCGCTCCTCGCGGCCGCCGCGCTCGCCGCGCTCGCCGCGCTCAGGGGCGGGGGACGACGTCTCGAAGGTGTCGTCCGCCGCGTCGAAG